>NZ_JAUBVE010000002.1:0-174563 GCF_036705715.1 Microcoleus sp. AT3-D2
CTATTGTTATCGTCGAAAGAGTGCGTCATCTGTGGAACAAAATCACTCACGAGGTACAATTTTACTTAAGTTCTTTACCAGTAGATGCTCAGCTAAATGGTCGTGCTATTCGTCAACATTGGGGGATTGAAAACCAAGTTCATTGGAGTTTAGATGTGACTTTTAATGAAGATAAATCCCGCATTCGTTCTCTCAACAGTCCTCAGAACTTCGCTCTGGTAAGACGGCTGGCGCTGAATGCGGTCAACCAGGAAACAACTCTCAAGCGTAGTCTGCGACAAAAAATCAAACGGGCCGCGATGAACAATGACTATATGATGCAAATTCTCAAGTGCTTTTGTCAAGCATGATTGAGATGCTCTTACCCTGAGCATATTCACTCCCTTGACTATCAGCAAACTCCACTAAATACTGACATTCCTTTTCCGTATCATACACTTCAATAATAGTTCCCACAAGTCCAACTGGCAAACTAGAAATAGATGCGTATTCGGGTTCCACTAGCGCTAATCGCGTATTTGAAATCGGCTTGAGAATCGCAACAGAATCCAAAACTCTAAAGTGTTTGATCATAGTTTAACAAAAGCTGAAATCCAACAACGGTTAGAATTAGTTGAAGTCATTCCCCAGAAGTACCTTCTCAAGGTTTTTAGGGGCAGGTTTAGTTAGGATATACGCGATCGCAGCGAGTTTAGCCCTTTCACGCACCCGCCCTCCCCACGCTAGGATTTACACTTTACTTAGGTCTTAACTTCGCGCTGCTAAACTCAGAAGCCACAATCATCGACCCAATCCCCGCATCCGTAAATATTTCTTGCAGCAAAGCATGAGGAATTCGACCGTCAATAATGTGAGCACCATTCACACCCTGAGCCAAACTCCGCACACAACAATTAACTTTCGGAATCATCCCCCCAGACACAACTCCCGACTCAACCAACTGTCTCGCTTCCTGAATATCTAACTTAGCAATCAGACTCTCTGGCTTGTGATAATCCTCCAAAATTCCCGCCGTATCAGTCATCAAAATCAACTTTTCCGCTCCCAAACCAGCCGCAATTTCTCCAGCCACCGTGTCAGCATTAATGTTGTAAGATTGACCTTTTTCATCCGCCGCCACGCTCGACACCACCGGAATATAACCGCTGTTCACCAAAGACTCCAAAATCTGGATTTTCACGCCGCTGACTTCACCAACAAATCCAATTCCTTCCCGGCCATCTGGACGAGCTTGAATCAGATTGGCATCCTTGCCACACAATCCCACTGCTTTGCCGCCAGCTTGGTTGATTAACGAAACAATTTCCTTATTTACTTTCCCCACCAAAACCATTTCTACAACTTCCATTGTCGCCGCATCAGTCACCCGCAAACCATCCTTAAATTGCGGCTCAATCCCCAATTTTTCCAGCCAAATATTAATTTCCGGGCCGCCGCCGTGAACCACAACCGGACGCATCCCCACGCAAGCTAGCAGCACAATATCCCGAACCACCTTGTCTTTGAGATTGCTATCTTTCATCGCTGCACCGCCATATTTGACCACAATGGTGCGACCGGCAAAGTGTTGAATGTAAGGCAGTGCTTCGGACAGCACCTCTACTCGATTAGTGTCCGAATTCCTAACAAAATCGCTTTGTTTGAGCATGGGTAAATTACAAAAGACTAAAAACTTAATTCTAAACTTTAATGGCTAAAGCACATATTAACAGCCACAAAAATCACTTTTTCCCTTCAAGTTATGGACGCAGAGGCCCGATCGCCCTTATTGAACCCCATTATCAAAAAATTAATAGGTTTTTTTAATAAAATCATTAAAATTTATGTATTATAACTTATACATTTTTTGCTACAGTCAAGAAATGTATAGCTCCATTGATTTACTTAACGTTTTATGTTAACTGCTGTCGCCCAAAACTCCGAAAACCTTCAGTACCAGCTACCCTCAGAGGCTGAGTCGTCCCCCCGGATGACGGTATTTTGCGATTTAGATGGGCCCATAGTCGATGTGTCCGATCGCTACTATGCCACCTATCAACAGGGATTGGCCGACGCTCAAGCAGCTTATCTTGCTAGGGGAATCAACCTCAACCTTCAAATCCTCAGCAAACAGCAGTTTTGGCAGATGAAGCAAAACCGAGTCCCCGATGCTGAAATAGCCAAAAGTTCCGGCTTGTCGGGAGAAGAAATTCACGTTTTTCTCGGATGCGTGAGTCAGATTGTCAATCAGCCAGACTTGTTGCACTTAGATCGCATCCAGCCGGGAGTGCAATGGGCGATCGGACTTCTGCACTCCCGCGGCGTGCGACTGATTTTAGTCACCCTGCGACCGAGAAATCAAGCCGTTCAACTGTTACAAAATTACGGTTTAGCCAGACTGTTTACCAGCATTCGCGGAACTCAGATGGCGGATGCCGCCTATCACAACTATACAGCCTTAAAAACTGAATTGTTGGCTGAAGTGGCAGAAGAATTTGAGTCATCCCTGGGTTCGGCTTGGATGATTGGAGATACAGAAGCAGACATCCTCGCAGGAAAAGCATTGGGAATACCTACAATTGCCGTTACCTGCGGAATTCGCAGCCGCTATCAACTCCAAAAGCACCAGCCTAATTTCATTCTCAGCGATTTGATTATTGCCGTTCATCACTTATTAGGTTCGGCTCAACAAGTAATAGTAGAATGACTACAGTTAACTGTTGACTGTTGACTGTTGACTGTTGACTGTTGACTGTTAACTGTTAACGAATGACTGATGACTGATGACTAATGACTAATGACTAATGACTAAGGCTTTTCTACATTTTTGGTCATTTCCCACAAGCGATTGAGCGGAAAATAAATTACCGGAGCCCAAAGACTGCTAAGAATAGCAGAACACAAAGCCACTCGCTGGTGATAGCTCCAAATTTCCAGTAAAGCCCGATCGCCCATAGAAAAAAATTGCAGCCCCATCACCGTTTCCGCTACCACCGCCATCCCAAACACAATTAGCGCGATCGGAATCGGATCTCTCTCAACAATATCTACCGGAATCGACCAGGTTTTCTGCAAAACAACTGTTAGGACTCCTACAACAACTAGACTGACAGCATGGGTGGGATGAGGAGCCGTCATCGCATCTTGAAGAAACCCCAAAACCAAGCCCATGCTAGCAGCTCCCCAAACTGTACGTTTCCGCTTAATACTCCAAGCTACCAACCAAATTAACAGCCAGTTGGGTCCAATTCCCAGCAATTCCATTCCCGGCATCCGAGTGGGCAATATCAGTATGCACAGCATCACAGATAGAAATGTAACTGCGAAGTTGAGAAATGGGCGCGATCGCGAAGACATCCGAGATAAAGCTTTCATTGTTGCTGTGCTCCCTCAGATGCTGCTGAAGATTGACTCTCCGACTCCTTCGGTTCGGCTTGCTTAGAGTGGGGGTAAACCACCGCCCACTCCAGAGAATTCATCGGTGCAGAGAACTCAACAACAGCTTCGGGAGCCGGAGTTTTATTCATATCCACCGAAACCACTTTTCCCACCGGCAAACCAGGAGGGAACAACTGACTGAAAGAAGAAGTTGAAACCACATCCCCAGGCTTGACATTGGGAACATTATCAAAAAACTCCATCACCGCCTGATTTCCGCCTTTCCCGCGCATAAAACCCATGTGGCGACTGCGGGTAATTCCCACACCCAATTGACTCGTAGCGTCGCTGACTAACAGCACCAAGCTAGTATTAGGAGTAACGCTGACAACCCTGCCTACCAAACCGCCGGGGCCCATGACAGTAAAATCTGTTTTGATGCCATCCTTACTGCCGCGCCCCAAGGTTACTTGCTGCCACCAGTGGTCTGCGCTGCGACCGACAATAGGAGCTACAATTCCTTGAGGTTTCTTACCCGAAACGTAACCTAAAAGCTCTTTTAGCTTCTGATTTTGATTTTCTAATTCTAATACCTGCGCTTGCAATTCTTGAGTCCGCGCAGAGATGAGTTCCTCTTGCCCAGAGCCGTTGGCATGAAACGGACGAGTCACCCAATTGTAGACTTCAAATACTGCCTCACCTTGTGTTTGCCGAACTCCCCAAGCGGCCGTTACAGCTAAACCTAAAAGAGCAATTGGCAGTCGCAGATCCCACCACTTTCGGAATGTATTTTTTAGCATAATTTCACTAATCTAAAATTGTTAAGTCAGGATTTTAGATTTGAGATTGCAGCCGTATTTCTAAATCCACAATCCCAAATTTGTTAACTACATATTACGCGACGACTGCCCGCTGAAAACCCGTTCCAACTGTTTGTTTTCCAATACCCTACCAGTTCCCAGAACCACGCAGCACAGAGGATCGGCTGCCACGTGAGTGACAATTCCTGTTTCGTGACTGATCAGAGTATCTAAACCTTTCATCAGCGCGCCACCACCAGCCAGCATAATTCCCCTGTCAATAATATCTGCTGCTAATTCCGGGGGGGTGCGTTCCAAAGTACGCTTGACAGCTTCCACAATTACTGAAAGCGGTTCCGACATACTTTCGCGAATTTCTGGGCCTTTGATAGTAACAGTTCGTGGCAAACCAGACAGTAAGTGCAAGCCCCGCACTTCCATCATTACATCGTCATCCTCTGGAGTTGGATATGCAGAACCAACCTGAATCTTTATTTCTTCAGCAGTGCGTTCGCCGATAACCAAATTGTGAACTTTTTTCATGTATTGGACGATCGCCTCATTGAGTTCGTCGCCGGCTACCCGCACAGACTCACTGATCACCGTACCTTGCAAACTCAAAACCGCAACTTCCGTCGTACCTCCACCTATATCTATAATCATATTGCCAGTCGCCTCAGCAACAGGCAGTCCAGCCCCGATCGCCGCAGCGATGGGTTCATCAATTAACCGTACTTCTCTAGCACCAGCCTGAGTCGCCGCCTCAATGACAGCACGCCTCTCGACTCCGGTGACACCACTGGGGATGCCAATAATTATCCGTGGCGAAACTAAGCTTCGGCCTTCGTGAACCCTGCGGATAAAAGTCTTCAGCATGAGTTCTGCCGTATCGAAGTCTGCAATTACCCCGTCGCGAAGCGGGCGCAGTGCTATGACATTCCCTGGCGTGCGGCCGAGCATTTTTTTTGCTTCTTCTCCAACAGCCAGCGGTATTTTTAAATCTTGGTCGATCGCCACTACAGAAGGTTCCTGCAGAACAATACCTTGGCCCGATACATAAACGAGCGTGTTAGCAGTACCGAGGTCGATACCCATATCTCTAGATAACGAAAATCGATTGAGAAGACCCACTGATTCGTACCCCCCCCAAAAACTAAAATACTATTGTGTGCAATAATGTTGTTACAAAAGTGTAACCGAGGTGGATTCTATTACGTTTTTCATCCTGAGTCTAGTCAGAAATGTACATTGTCGAGCTCAGGTTGAGCGCAGACTTGCCAATCATCCACCATCAATATGTTCTCCTAACTCGATGTACAATCAGGATGAAGCCTCACAAGCGTTGTTCCAAGTTCAGTTTGGAGGCTAATGCGCGTGTGGACTGTTTAACTACATCACCGATCGACCACATTCCCAAAAAAGTTTATGAGTCTTAATGTTGTGACTTTAGTAGGCCGCGTCGGCGGCGACCCGGACGTGAAGTATTTTGAGTCGGGTACAGTTAAGTGTAGTTTGACGCTGGCAGTGAACCGCAGAACTAAGAACAGCGATCAACCAGACTGGTTCAATCTGGAAATCTGGGGCAAAACAGCGCAGATTGCTGCTGACTACGTTCGCAAAGGCTCTCTAATTGGCGTAACAGGCTCTTTGAAGTTCGATCGCTGGCAAGACCGCAATACGGGTTCAAATCGCTCGAAGCCTGTAATTAAGGTAGACCATTTAGACTTGCTGGGCTCCAAACGCGACAACGAGTCGGGTATGTCGCAACACAACAGCGAATTCTAGCGTTTGGGGAATTTGGGAATTAATATTTGTGAATTGGGTGGGTGCTTGTGACTTCAGAAAAGTTAGAAATTGTTCAAACTGAGTACCAAGCTGGGCAAGTAGCTTTTGAGAGTGGCCGGTATGCTCAAGCTGTGCAGAGTTTAGAAACAGCTACCGGTTTAGTCGATCGAAATTCCCGGTTGGGCGGTGAGGTGCAGATGTGGTTAGTGACAGCCTACGAAGCCTCTGGCAATACAGAAAGGGCGATCGAGCTTTGCCGCAAGCTCACCCGCCATCCCCGCCAAGAAACCCGCCAGCAAGCAAAGCGCTTGCTGTTCATTCTCGAAGCTCCCAAACTCACTATACCTCCTGAATGGATGGTGAAAATCCCTGATTTGGCAGCTTTAGATGAAAATCAATCAATCAGTTTTCAAGCCAATCCGAACGCTGATATCAAGTACGCTAAACCCAAGCCCGCCGTACCAGAACCCGTAGATTTGAGTCAGGTTAATACGAAAGATAATAGGTTTATTTGGGTGGCGTTAATTGCGATCGGGCTAATTTTAGGTGGCTTATTTCTTAGTTATTAATCATTTTTTCATTCGCACAAACTCTATCTCTAGGGTGCGCCGAGGCGCACCTGACCCCTACTGAGAGAAGTTAAGCAATGCCTTTTAGCAATTATAAAGGTATCAGCGCTGTCACCAAAGAATTCCCAATTAATTACCGACGGGATAATTTTATTGTAGAAACAGAATTTGCAGTCAGCGACGTTTTTCGGAATGAATTAGAATTGATTTTCAATGAGGGAGTATTTGACAACTCGGAAATCGCCATTTGTAAAAATATCATTTATCCTCTATTAAAAGAAGTTGGGAAAAATTATTGCAGTAATGTTATCCTCTGGAGTCACTAAACCTTAGTCTATAATGATATCAAATCTGTTAGCATCGGCATTATTCCTATCTCTGTTCTCGACCTCTGCGTAAATCAGCGTCAATCCGTTGTCATCTGCGGTTAATACATTCTCTTTTTTAAACCGCAGATACAGGCAGATAAACACAGATTAACGCAGATGAATTAGATCAATTCCGGTTGCACCATCCATCCGTGATTGTTGACTGTTGATGGGATGTGACTATTCCGATGCAACCGGAATTGATACGAGAATCTGTCAGGAATTCCAGATTATATATTGGCGAAGCGCTCACCCCTCGGCACAGTAGTTTTTGACAAGCCCTATTTCATATTAGTTGAATCCAAGAAAGAGAGCGCATTTGATGAACTATGGGGGCAGTGTTTGGCAGAAATGAGCGCCGTGCAGCGACTTAACAATGAACCGGGAAAAACTATCTTTGGTAGTGTTTCTAATAGGGTAATGTAGCAGTTTGGCAAGCTCAAATTAGAAATGTTTACTCACAATAAAATTTTCTATACGATTCAGGACTTAGAGCGACTGTTTGCAGCCGTAACTATGTTTTTAAACAGTGTGAATTACAATTAGAGGAGAAGGAAGTTCGGCAACGGATTATTTAACCGATGTAACGGATGTAACGGATGTAGCCGAGGTTAGGAAGAAGGAATAAGGAAGGCAGCACAAGTGATTTTTACACGGATACACCGCTTAATTATCGAGCATGAGGCAGGAGTCAGAAGTTGAATAGCGATAATTGCTAAAATAAAAAAAAGACCAAACCAGAAAGGCTATTATTGTGAGCGATTCAACCGTAGACCAGATTTTGAAATTGGCCTCTCAGCGCGCCGATGCGGCTGAGGTATACTACCTGTCGAGTCAAGACACGCCCATCGAATTTGAAAACAATCGCCTCAAATCCCTGCAAACCAAAGCACTGCAAGGCGTAGCACTCCGGCTGATTTACAATGGCAAAATCGGTTTTGCTAGTTCCACAGATTTAACGCGGATAGACGATTTAGTAGATGCAGCGATTCAAACAGCCGAAATCGGCGACCCCGCAGAATTTGAACTAGCCTCCAACTTCCACCTAAAAGGCCCGGAAACCACCTACACTCCACCCACAACTCAAGAATTAGTCGAAAACGGCAAAAACCTGATCGAGCAAGTTCACGCCTACAATCCCGATATTATGGTAGATGTGGGCTTCCACGTCCGCAGCGGCCGCGTGAAAATTGCCACGACGCAAGACGTGTATGCCGAAAGAAGCAGCCAAATAGTCAGCGGTACGATCGCGGGCAATTTGGTACAGGGAGAAGATTTTATGCAAGCATACAGTTACGACGTAGCGCGCGATCGTCCCCTAGACACCAACAGCATCCTCGAATCACTCCTCGAAAAATACCGCCTCGCCGAACATTCAGCCACCATCGCCAGCGGTTCCTACCCAGTATTATTTACCCCCAGAGCCGCCGCTAGCACCCTCGGCGGCTTGTTTGATACCATCCTTTCAGGTCAAGCAGTAGTTCAAAAAGCCTCTCCCCTAGCCGACAAAATCGGCGAAACCTTATTTGACGAACGCTTTACCTTTTTTGAAGACCCCACTTTAGGCCCTTCTGCTTGTCCCTTTGACGACGAAGGTACGCCCACCACCCGCAAAATCTTGATAGACAAAGGTACTGTCACCGGATTTTATTGGGATCGCAGGTGGGCCGCTCGCGCCGGTGTACAATCAACCGGCAACGGTTTTCGTGGCGGATTGTCTCGCCCCGGCCCTGATTTGACTAACTTTTGCATTTCCCCAGGAAATACCGCCACTCAAGACTTGATTGCTAGCATGGACGAAGGTCTAATAGTAGAGCAGGTTTTAGGTGCCGGTCAGTCCAATCAGTTAGCTGGCGAATTTTCTGTCAATTTGGACTTAGGCTATAAAGTAGAAAAAGGCAAAATTGTGGGTCGCGTCAAGAATACAATGGTGGCAGGCAGCATTTTTGAAGCGTTTAAAAATTTGGCAGATTTGAGTAGCGAAGCCGAATGGGTAGGCGGTGCGGCATATTTGCCGAGTATGCTGTTTCAACAGTTGGGTGTAGCTTCCAGGCAATAATTTCAGTGCGGTTAATTCCAGGTGACGCTGATTCTTTTGCTAGAAAAATTTTAGCACTCACCTCAAAAAAACCCGGTTTCTGCCACAAATTCTCTGTGAAATCGCCCTTCGGTAGCTCATAAACCTGCTTTTGGGTATGCGGTTCGCAAGTCCAGACGTGGAAATAAAAACACAGAAACAGTGCCGGCAATTCAACGCTTTGCTAATTCATGCAAATAGGAAAAAACAGGGAAAAAGGTACAATGAAAGAGCAAAATGTCAAGGATGGAACTCGGAAGAAGAAAAAGCACTTTTTCTTTCTTTTACCTTTGGTTTTTTGCCTTTTAACTCTAGTGACTGGATGCGTTCAGTACGATGTCGGGGTTAACTTTGAGAGTCAAACTCGTGGCGAAATCGTGCAGCACATTAAACTGGGGGAAAGGTTGACGAGCTTCAGCGGCGAAACTGTTGCAGAATGGTTGAAAAGCGTAGAACGCCGGGTGAGGTTGCTGGACGGAAAAACTAAACGGCTTTCCCCCACAGAAGTTCTAGTGAGGATTCCTTTCAATAATGGAGCCGAGTTGCAAGACAAGTTCAACCAATTTTACAATCCGATCGCACAAACCGCAAAATCTCGGGTTGCAAGTCCGCTAGAAACAGATTTGCCGAAGTTTGAATCTCACCTGAATGTCAAGCAGAATAATTTGTTATTGGTGCTGCGAAATCGGTTGAGTTTGGAATTGGATTTGCGCTCTCTTTCACTGCTTTCTTCTAATGGCAGTCTGCTGCTGAGTCCGGGGGGACTTTTGGAGCTAGACTTTAGCTTGAACACGCCTTGGGGCGCCGAAAGTATTGAAACTGTCGCCGGTGCGCTGGTTCCCGAAAGCTATCAGCAAGGAAAACAGTTAGTTTGGAAGCTCAAACCCGGAGAAGTTAACTATTTGGAGGCGATATTCTGGATTCCCAGTCCCGTAGGAATTGGGGCGCTGATTATTGCCTTATTTGTAGCCGCGGGCATTGCTTTGAAATATAAAATATTGCCAGCACTTGGAATCGGCAAGAAACCGCAAAACATCGGCCAAACCTAAAGAGGATATGTCCTGCAGGGGCGGGTTAACCAATCTCTTCAATCAACTCTCAGAGCTGCAATAAACCCGCCCCTCCCCGGATATTATGGTTAATTGACCCGATTTGATGTTATCAAAAAAACTGGCAGGATCAGCCTAAAGATGGTTGACGATGGGCCAATAATTTGCTTAACCTGAATTGAGAATTAGGAATTGAGAATTAGGAACAGAGAAAATGCGAGCGCTAAATTTCTTCTTCATCTTTCTGATTTGCTTGGCTCTAGTATTTTTCAGCATCGAAAATACACAGTCAGTCGCGATTCAAGTTATCGAAGGCGTCCAAGTTAAAGCTCCGCTGTGCGTAGAACTAATTGTAGCGACCGGATTAGGGGCAACACTAGCGTGGCTGTTCAGTCTGTGGTCGAGAATGCAGCGAACCCTCGCGTTGCGCCAAGAGATGCGCCAAGTTCGCGAAAAAGAGCAGCGGATTCAGGAATTAGAACAAAATCTTGAACGCTATAAAGCCGAAGTAGAAAGCCAACAACCTTTGTTAGAAAGTGCAGAACCGATAAGTTTAGAAATAGCAGCCATTGAGGCCAAAGCTGCGGAAATAACCGCCAATTAATTTGATATGCTCTCTCGTCTTCCCAGAGGCAAAATCTAAAATCTAAAATCTAAAATCTAAAATCTAAAATCTAAAATCGAATGGCCGTTTCCCGAGACCAAGATGGCTTAGAAACGATTTCCGAGGGGATCGCAATTTTAATTGACCTAGCAGAACGGGGAGAAATTGATCCTTGGGACGTTAAGGTAATTGAAGTGTTTGATCGATGTCTGAGCAAGCTTACGAACGCCTGCGATGCAGATCAGAGTAAGGATTTCTCCGATTTGTCCCACTCCGGCCAAGCGTTTTTGTACGCTTCAATGCTGGTTTTGCTCAAAGCAGAAAGTATCGTCCTCTCAGAACCCCCCGCGAATCCCGACTCGGCCGACGAGCCGGCAGTAGAAGACGCAGAGCACTCAGGCGGGCGACACTTGCCGCAGCACTTAGAGCGGCAATTGCGCCGTCGCGGTGTAGCTCAACTACCGCAAAAACGCCCGGTGACTCTCCCAGAACTGATTGAGCAGTTGCAGCTAATGAAAGCAGCAATGGAACAGCAGACAGTTACCCCCCGGCGTCGCCCTACCTCAAAAATGCGATCGCAAGCGGCCCAGGCTATCTTTGAGCTAGCTCACCAAGAAAATCTCGTAGAAACTGCTAGCGAACTCGAACGGTTTCTGGCTCAGCGGGGCGCGGAAATAGACGAGGGTTGGCTCGACTTGGACAAATTGCTGGAACTCTGGCATCATAACGATTTGCACTCTCCTGTCAACCCAGAACTCCCGGTATCGACTGGGGAAGTTAACTTGCCAAATCATGACCGCGTGGGTATTTTTTGGGCGTTGTTGCTGCTATCGGCTCAGTCTAAAGTAGAGTTGCTTCAAGAGGAGTTTTACCAAGACCTCAAAATCCGCGCGCTTTGAGCTTGCAGGGTATTAGGTTCTCGGGCGAAACTAATAACAATGCCACTGCGTCGGTTAAGATTCTAGGCAGAATCTCGCTCTCTGGCATTCTGTTGCTGAGTCCCGAATGCGGAGAGCGGGAGTTTGAAGTTATTGCTGGTTCCCGATACCTGGTTTCTTAAATCCAGGTTAATTCGGAATAAATGATTGATAGCCTGGTACGATGTCGCCTATAAAGAGGTCAGTCGATTTTAGATTTTAGATTTTAGATTTTAGATTTTAGATTTTAGATTTACTTTCGCATTGAATCTGAGAGCTTGAACTAGCGTCTAAAATTTTGAAATCGACCCGGACGCTCGCGTCGGAAACTTGTACCCGTTTTTGGGCGGGGTCAGGATTTTGCTGTGCTCGATCGATTCGACGATCGCAACCGCTAGCATCTAATTGTTCAGTTGATATCAGTTAACAGAGGGTTGAGGAAGTTAATAATGAAAGCGATGATTCTGGCGGCCGGTAAAGGCACTCGCGTCCGTCCTATTACTCAGACAATACCCAAACCGATGATTCCCATCCTGCAAAAGCCAGTGATGGAGTTTTTGGTTGAATTGCTCCGCCAGCACGGATTTGACCAAATTATGGTCAATGTTTCCCACCTGGCAGACGTGATTGAAAACTACTTCCGCGACGGTCAAAAGTTTGGCGTACAAATTGGCTATTCTTTTGAAGGGCGAATTGAGGAGGGAGAAATGATTGGAGAGGCTATCGGTTCGGCTGGTGGCATGAAACGAATTCAGGACTTCTCGCCGTTTTTTGACGATACTTTTGTGGTGCTGTGCGGCGACGCTTTGATTGACTTGGACTTGACTGCTGCTGTGAAGTGGCACCGAGAAAAAGGGGCGATCGCTACTATTGTTATGAAATCGGTTCCCCGCGAGGAGGTTCCCAGTTACGGAGTGGTGGTAACAGACGAGTCTGGCAAAATTAAAGATTTCCAAGAAAAACCTTCTGTAGAGGAAGCTCTGAGTACCGACATTAACACTGGTATTTATATTTTTGAACCGGAAATATTCAAATACATCCCTTCGGGTCAGGAATACGATATCGGTTCGGAGTTATTTCCCAAGCTAGTAGCAGAAGGCGCCCCTTTTTACGGGATTACGATGGACTTTGAATGGGTGGATATCGGCAAAGTTCCTGACTATTGGCGGGCAATTCAGAGCGTGCTGCTGGGACAAGTTAAAAATGTTTCGATTCCGGGAATTGAAGTGCGCCCCGGCATTTACGCTGGTTTGAATGTAGCTGTTAACTGGGATAAAGTTGATATTACTGGGCCTGTTTACATTGGCGGGATGACGATCATTGAGGATGGAGCAAAAATTGTCGGCCCGACAATGATTGGCCCAAATTGCTGGCTTTGCAGTGGCGCTACTGTGGAAAACAGCGTGATTTTTGAGTATTCGCGTTTGGGCCCGGAGGTGCGGTTGGTGGACAAACTGGTGTTCGGGCGCTACTGCGTTGATAAAACCGGGGCTGCGATCGATTTGCAAGCGGCGGCTCTCGATTGGCTGATTACTGACGCACGCCAAGTTTTGCCGACTCAACACGGAGAAGAGCGGCGGGCGATATCTGAAATTCTCGGTCATGGTGCATAATTGCTAATTGCTAATTGCTAATTGGTAATTACTCAAGGTAAGGTGCGCAGTGCGCACCCTACTTTTACAGCTATTATCTCACCTTTCAATTCGGGTAATGTGCTTAGGTTGCACCCTACATTTTAAGACTGAAGATAAGTATATTGGCTGAGACTCCGCTCGTAATTTTGCAGCAAAAGCTGGGCCTCGGAAAGAGTAATTTTATTTTGCTGCAAAGCTGCTTCTGTCTGACGGCGGATGCTTTCCACCAAATTTTCTGAATCGTACTGTACATAGCTGAGGACTTCTTTCATAGTGTCTCCTTTCACCACGTGTTCGATATGATAGCCAGAAGGTGTTAGCTGAATGTGAACTGCATTTGCGTCACCGAATAAGTTGTGAAGGTTGCCCATAATTTCTTGATAAGCACCTCCCAAAAATAGCGCCAAATAGTAAGGTTCTCCAGGTTTGAGAGTATGCAGTTCCAAAACCGACTTCACATCTCGCAAATCGATGAATTGGTCTATTTTACCGTCGCTGTCGCAGGTGAGATCGGCTAAAATACCGCGTTGAGTTGGTTCTTCGTCGAGTCTGTTAATTGGCATAATTGGGAACAATTGGTTAATGGCCCAACTGTCCGGTACGGACTGGAAAACAGATAAGTTGATGTAATAAATGGACGCCATCACCTTTTCTAAGTCTTCCAAATCGTCAGATACGTATTCATTTTGCCGCGCGATCGCCTGGATTTTATCGCAGCAAGCCCAGTACAACTGTTCGGTTTTCGCCCGTTCCGCAATTCCCAAATAGCCTAAGTTAAATAAACTGACCGCTTCTTCCTTGAATTGGATAGCATCGTGATAAACTTCTTGGTAATTTTCGGGACTGATAGATTGGTAAATTTCGTAGAGATTGCGCGGAATTTGGTGCGCGTTTTCATCTACTGGTTCTGGTACTTCTCTAGGGACATCGCTAGTACCGAGTACGTCAAAAACTAACACTGATTGGTGAGAAGCGATCGCCCGCCCGCTTTCGCTAATGATAATTGGAACCGGGATTTTGCGCTCGTCGCAGGCATCTTTCACTCCCGCTACTACGTCGTTAGCGTAGTTTTGCATATTGTAGTTTTTGGAAGCGTGGAAGTTTGTTTTAGACCCGTCGTAGTCAACGCCGAGTCCACCGCCTACGTCCAAGTAGTTCATATTAGCTCCCAATTTAGCTAATTCTACATAAATGTGGCTGGCTTCTCGAATGGCGTCTTTGATGACGCTAATTGAGGAAATTTGAGAGCCGATGTGGAAGTGCAGTAACTGCAAACAGTCGAGCATTCCAACTTTTTCTAGTTCGGCGACGGCGCGGATAATTTCAGGAATTGTCAAGCCAAATTTTGCCCGATCGCCCGTAGAACCTCCCCAGCGGCCAACACCTTTGGTAGTGAGTTTTGCTCGCACTCCCAAAATCGGTTTAATTCCTAATGCTTTGCTGGCGGCGATTGCGAGTTCTACTTCCTCTATTTGCTCCAGCACAATTACGGAAGTTTGCCCTAGCCGCTGCGCCAAAATAGCAGTTTCGATGTATTCGCGGTCTTTGTAACCGTTACAAATTAATAAAGCGCCAGGGCTTTTTAATGTCGCCAAAGCTATCATTAATTCCGGTTTAGATCCGGCTTCCAGTCCGAAGTGATGGGGTTTACCAAAACGCACCAAATCTTCAATTAATTGTCGGTGCTGGTTGCATTTTACTGGAAAGACACCGCGATAGACATTTTTGTAATTGTACCGAGCGATCGCTCTGGCAAAACACGAATTTAAGCGCTCGATCCGGTCTTCCAAAATATCAGAAAAGCGAATCAACAGTGGCAAAGCCAAATTTCGCTGTTTCAGGGATTCTACCAGTTCGCACAAGTCGAGGGAACCGCCGCGATCGCCCTTGGGAGACACTGTAACGTGACCGGCTGCATTGATCGAAAAATATGGTTCGCCCCAACCTTGAATGCGGTAGAGTTTCTCACTATCTTCTATTGTCCAAGATTCTTGTGGCAGTTGAGCTGCCGTTACCAAAGCAGTGTCTGGTGCCGCCAAACTCGTGACTGTTGGCGAGTGAGTCGATAGCGGATCGAGATCGGAGAAAGCAGCGGTGGCTGGGGAACTCATGTTATGGGAAACCTCTTTTAGGAGTGGTCAAATAGATAGTTTATCGCACATATCGGGTTTCCTGATGCAGTTGAAAAATCACTTTGGGTACACGGGCGGGCGATTTTAGATTTTAGATTTTAGATTTTAGATTTTAGATTTTAGATTTTAGATTTTAGAATTGACTCTACAGATAGATGAAAAGCGAGGGATTGAACTAAAATCTCAACCGTAATTGCTCTCCAGGATTCATTTCTTCAAGCAAGTATCCCTATGCAGGTGAACTCAGAAACCGGGTTTCTGAGTTCACCTGCACCAAGAGAGTGGTCGGACGATCGCTCGCCCGACACACACTAACCAAAAATCACCTCCGGCGGCGCCATGTCAGCCCCCATCATCAATCCCCC
Source organism: Microcoleus sp. AT3-D2 (assembly GCF_036705715.1). Classification (NCBI taxonomy): domain Bacteria; kingdom Bacillati; phylum Cyanobacteriota; class Cyanophyceae; order Oscillatoriales; family Microcoleaceae; genus Microcoleus; species Microcoleus sp. AT3-D2. The sequence goes on from NZ_JAUBVE010000002.1 coordinate 15,658, forward strand.
GTTATTAGACTTCTTCAAGCCCGGTTGAGGTGCTTTTTCAGGGGTCTTCTGAGCCGGTGCAACTGAGGCTGGCGGTGTCACCTGCGTTGGAGGTACTGCCTGTGCTCCTGGCACCACGGGTTGCTGCGACAGCCAACCCAAACCCCCTACAGCTCCAGCCATCAAAGCGGTGTAGCCGATGTACAAATGCACCGGACGCATTTGAAAGCCTTCGCCTGAGTCGGAATCGGAAACAGACACATACATACTGGGAATTGGAGTCGGAGCGGGTTTGGGCAAAGCATTCGCCATAGCGCTGCCGTCTAGTCCCAAGGCGTCGCCGAGTCTGCGGATAAAACCTCTAACGTAAATATCTTGGGGCAGTTTTTCCATTTCCCCATTTTCGATCGATTCGATGTGGTGCAGCGGCACGAGAGTTTGACTGTGGAGTTGCTGCAGGGATAGGGAGCGAACTTGCCGTCCCTTACGCAATTCTCTACCCAACTCCTGCAAGCACTCTTCTCGCTCTTGAACTGCTTTTGCTGCTTCTTCTTCCTTGGTGAGTTTTTTTGGCTTTTTGGGAAAACCGAACCCTGGGAAGGATTTTCCGGGGACAGTGACAGTTGCAGGTGGAGCCAACTCGACTTTAATTTCGTCTTGGGGCGCTTGTTTGCTGTCTTCAGAAGTGTTAGTGTCTCGATCGGAATTTTCTTCTGTATCGGACTCGGTTTGGGGCGGCGCTTCCACACTAGCGCTGCGCCAATAGAAGACAGGAGCAGCTACTGATGGCTCCAATTCTTGAATTTCTGTCACCGTCTCAATGGCAGGACTTACAGCAGTAACACTATCTTGGGGTACTTGCGGTTCAATTTTGTTTTGTTTGGGAAATCTGTCAAATGCAAGCTTGACGGCTTCTCTGCTAACTGCTCTAATTAAAATTTCGGCAGCGGAGGCTGCTTCGCCCAACATTGTTTGTAGGCTAGCTAGAGCGTGGCTATAGGTGTCGCTACAGAGGAGTTCAGCTTCTATTTGACCTAGGACAGAACGAAAACTTTCTTGAGAAATTTCAATAGTTGGGTGATCTGTCACCCCAAAATAAGCCTCGGGTTTCAGTGCCATAATATTCATGTTGTCTTGGTAGAAGGTATCTGAGTACGTTCTTCGACAGGTTGGCAGTGATTCCGGATGTAGGTTGGGGGAGAGTGGGAGAGTGGGGCATCGGGTATCGGGCATTGGGCATCGGGCATCGGGCATCGGGCATCGGGCATCGGGCATCGGTTGCCCCTCACGAATAACTATTGTTTGTGGATGCGATCGAGCAAAAAAAGAGCCCCGAAAATCCCGACAAAATGGGCAACAGTGGCGTGAGTATTGGCGAGTACCACAAATATATCTAGAGGCTGAATAAATCGGCCCAAATCAACTGCGGCACCGAACAAGGCTTGCGGCTGAGCTAGAGATTTGGCTAAAAGCGTGCCGCTGATGGCTTCTGCGCCGATCAGCGTCAGCACCATTCCTGATAAGTTGCTCATCAGTGCCAGCCGCACCTCTTTGATGGTGTCTGCTTTTTTGGGACGGACTGCGTTAGCGGGCGATCGCAGTTGTCTCGACAAGCGGGTGAAGCGGAAAGAGCGATATATGCTGTAAGCGAGTACGGCCAGCCCGCAAATGGCAAAAAATACGCCGCCGCCGGTGCCGGCACTGGTTGAACCCGCAGCGGCGTTAGCCCTGGGGAGGGCGAAGGGGATGGCAAAGAGCAAAATGATCGCCGCTACCACCCCTAGCACTACCTGTACCCAGAAGCAAACCCAGCCTGTTGTACGAAGGGCAAAGGCTACTCGCTGTACGGCGACAGGAAGCTTATCGTTATCTAACTGATTAGTCATATTTTGAGCGGGTATAATTAATTGGCATTAGTTGGCAGCAGTTTTTTCTCTTCGGGGACGGTTGACGGCGGTTAACCCTCTTTATAATAGAAGTAGCAATGTTTAAGATTTGTAACTAACATTGGATTTCACATTTGAATAGCGTCGATCGCCAGGTACCCAAAGCAATGACACAACTACAACCCACCGTCACTCCCAAACTGGAACAGCCAAAGTTTGGCTTCAACAGCTACGCGGAACGCCTTAACGGTCGAGCCGCGATGATCGGTTTTTCTCTAACTTTAATTATCGAGTATGTCACAGGCCAGGGCTTGCTGTCCTGGTTAGGTCTCAACTAATTTTAGCAATGGCGCGGTCAGCCTTACACTTTGTCTTGACTCTTCCGGCAGCGGGTGTCGCTTCTGCTGACCGCGACAAATTCGGGAATTGATTAAAATATTAATTAGAAACAAGCCCAGCGGCTTCTCTGTGGAGAGAGATCTGTTCCCGAATGCAATAGCTGGCTTTTGGAGGTGTATATGGGGTGGAATTTTGATTTGACAAGCTTGGCAATTTTGCCTCGCTCCCGTACAATTCCCCACAGGCGAGAACATTAATTTAGGTGAAGCTAGTCTTTGAGCTAGAAATCCCGATCGTTCCGCCAACTCTAAGTTTTAGAGATTGTAAATAAATATAGAACAGAGTAAAACCAAATGAATGCTTCGTGGACGCGACTTTTGAGGTCAGCTTACCGTAAAGAGCCAATTACCAGCTTTGTTGTGACAGTGGGCGTTGTCGATGCAGCCATCGGCAGCATGGGTGCGAGTGGCTCTTTATTGGCTTTTGGGCTCGGTACCGCTGGGGTGGCGATGGCTCTCCGCTGGTGGCAATTTTACCGCTCTGCTGCCGAACAACCCGCGCCGGCTCCGGAATACTATCTTCCTCCTCAGTCTTCTAGACCTCAGTTGCCCGTGCTTAATGTGTCTAAAAAAAATCCTCCTTATTAAGATTACTGGGCAATGGTGACTGGGCGATGTGCCGATCGACTCCCTGGATCTGAGGCACTAAAAGATAGGGCAAGAAAGTCTTTCGATCTTGGATGCTTGGTTTATGAATATTTCTGTTGCCGAGAAACTGTACAAAATTGGCTCTGTAGCTGCCTGTAGTGGTTTGTCGGTGAAAACTGTTCGTTACTATGAGGAGATGGGCTTGCTGTCTCCTGCGGTAAAGCGATCGCCCGCTGGTTATCGCTTGTTTGGCGAAACGGTATTTAACAGGTTGGCGTTTATTAAACGATCTCAGACTCTGGGTTTGAGCCTTCAGGAGATTAAGGATATTTTACAAGTTCGCGATCGGGGAGAGTTGCCTTGCTCTGAAGCGAAGCAGCATCTAAGGGCTAAGGTAGAGGAAATTTCCGTGCAAATTGCAGCCTTAGAAACTTTGAAGGGGGAGTTGCAAGGCATTCTCAACTGCTGGCAAGAGCAACCCTCGCAGGCGAGCATTACTAGCACGATTTGTCCGAACATTCAGCGGGATTGAGCAGCGGAAAGATACAAAAAAAGGGAAGGAATTATGGGTTTCCTTCCCTTGATGGTTTTGTTGGTGGTTTTGTCGATCGTTTGGTCGATCGTGTTGAGCTTTTAACTGTTTTCGCAGAGTTTGCTGTTGCTTTTTGAGTTGCCGAGCCCTGGCTGAGCCGCCTTTACCTTTGGAGTTTCTACCCTCGCTGCGAGGAGACTCCCAACTTTTTAGTCTCATATTTTTAAGTGTTTGCACTACTTCTATAATACACCGCTAGATTTTCACTGTCAAGTATTTTTTAGAGCGATGTTTCCTAGTATCAACTTTTGACTGAGGGGGATTTGCTACAGACATAGCGATGCTGCGCCCATAAGCATCCTACAGCCCGATAGTGCCCCCATAAGCACCCTACAATTAGAGTTTTTTGTGGGATTCCGTTAACAGCTCTAATTGTGTATATAGCGGTTCTCAAGCGTGGTGAGGTATGCCCTATGCCCTATGCCCTATGCCCTATGCCCATGAGTACCTCATCTTTCTGAGAAAGGCTATATTTATCAGTCCAAATATCCGGCGGGTATTTCAGCATCTGTAAAAATTGGCAGGGTTTCCCAACTTTTCACCCATTCCGGCAATTGGACTACTTTTTTTAGCTGGAGCGACATTTCTATTAAGGAAAATCCTAAATTGTGGAAATCTTGAATAAGTTCGGCTTTCAAGAAAATTTCATTTTTAGCTAAATCGGGAGCATTAGTCGCAATGACAACGCTGTTGCCGGTTTCTAAATTGCATATATAAACTTGTGCGAACACAGTTTGAATTGTTTTCACCGCTGCCGCATTAAACTCTTGTTTGTGGAACAGGTGGACAACTAGAACACCTGCGCTTGACAAGCGAGTTTTGCACAGTTGGTAAAATTCTTGTGTCACCAATTTATAGGGCATATAGCCGCTGCCAAAACCAGCATCCACGATAATTATATCGTTTTTTACTGTGGAATCTTGTTGGGCTAGATATTCGCGCCCGTCTTGAATGGCTACTTTGAGTCTGTCGTCGAATTGAATGCCAAAAAATTTTTGAGCTACTTCGACTACTTTTTGGTCAATATCTGTACATTCGACTATCGCGTTAGCGAAATAATGGTGGAAAATTCTGGGGAGGGTGCCGCCACCAAATCCAATTACATAGATTTTTTTTGGGTGAGTTTTCCAGACTAATGCTAGCAGCACGGATCGGGAATAGGGAAAGATTAAATTTAGTGGATTGTTGAGGTCTAGGATTGATTGAGCTACATTTGTGATTAAGGTTTCTCTGTCTGCTAAAAGCAGTAAGAGGACTGAGTTTATTTTTTTTACGGCGATGCAGTTGTCGCCGGAGTTTTGTTGAAATAGGATGCCGTCTGGCTGTTGCTGAAGCCAATTGATTTGTTGGTGAATAGCTGTTAAATTGCTAGTTTGTCGATCGCCTTTATAATCAGTCATACGATTTAAGATTTAAGATTTTAGATTTTAGATTCAGGGTAAAGGCATCTTAACTTTAACCCAAAATATGCGTAACTGCTCACCGCAGCGCAGTTGCGGTGAGCAGTTACGATGAGTATGAACCCGTAGAAGGGCGCCTGAGTGTGTCGGAGTTAGTTTGAATAATTCATGTAGGGGCGATTCCCTACGGGATAGCTGCGCTTCACGCACTTTGTGACAAGTTGGGACGTAAGGGCGATCGCTATTAGGTCATTATTCCGCACTGTTTGCTACAATTATTTAAGTCAGCTCTAAGAACTGCCATGACTCAAGCTACCTCAATAACAACTGAATATCAAATAAATGTAAGTTCTCCAGTCTGGCAAAAAGTTGAGCAAATTGCCGGAGAATTTAACTTGTCAGTTTCTGAACTATTGGAACAGATAGGCGAAGGTCAACTGAAAGTTGTTGCAGTTCCAACTAATTCGGAAAAAATCAGCGATCAAGATATTGCAAATGCTTTCATTTGGTTAGCTTCGCAAAATAATGTAGCAATCAACGTCTACAAGCTACAAAAACTCTTATATTACGCTCAAGCTTGGTATTTAGGAGTTTACGGCAAGCCACTCTTTGATGCAGATTTTCAAGCCTGGATTCACGGGCCAGTTATTCCTGATTTATTGGAGAAGTATCAATGCCAATTTAGTTGGGAACCAATTACAGAGAAAATCGAACAACCGAAACTTCCTCAAAAAATTGGGCAATTTATCGAAGAAGTTGCCGAGGCATATTTTGAGTATGATGATGAAACTTTGGAACGAATGATTTGCAGTGAAATGCCTTGGCTGGAAGCGAGAGGGGATTTGCCGAGAGACGAATCTTGTGATGCGATTATTTCTCAAGAGTCGATGAAAAAATATTATTCTGGTCGTGTTTTCTCTAAATAATATAAGTGAGGGCGATTCCCTACGGGATAGCTGCGCTTCACGCACTTTGTGACAAGTTGGGACGTAAGGGCGATCGGGCTTTTGCTCTCATGCCTCACTCTATTGACCTATCGTCAGCAATAACTATGATATAGTATAAAATACGATATTTAAAAAAGCCATGTCTCAAGCAACATTAACTGATGTTTCCTTAGATCCAATATTAGAGCGCTTGACGCAACTTGCCCAACTAGAACCTGATTGGGATTCTTATGGTGCATTGCCCGTTTCGCCCGTTGCTTTTGTAAAAGCCTGTCAGTTGCTTATTCATATCAAATACTCTCTTTCGCCTTTAGTTGGCGATCTAATTTTACCCTATGATGCAGCACCAATTGCTAATGGTAGCCTACAACTGGAATGGCGAAGCCCACATGGCAATCTAGAAGTGGAAATTCAACCTGATATGAATTTCAGCTATCTACTAATTAAGGGAGAAGGAAACGAGAGAAAATTTGAGGAAAAAAACCAGGTGTCATTATCTGAAGTCCTGAATGTGGTGTCTCAGCTATTGATTCCATAAGTCAGGATGAGATAATGCTACAAGAAATTGCAGACAATGATATTCTTTATCGTCGAATTCCTAATGTACATCTCTATGAGGATGGTACTGTAAAATCAGTTGCTTTCCAGGTTAGAGGAAAACCTGATAACAGTATCTCAGTTGAGTTAGCGAGGCTAACAACTCCCCAGGAAATTTTAGCTCGTGCGAGAAATCCTGACACTACAAAAGTGGGTGTGTTGGTAGCAGGATATGTCCGTTCTTTAGGTTTCATTATCCGCCACGATCCCTTGCAGGATAATCCAGCTCATTGTCTTATTGAGGGGGAAAACAATAAAGTCAAGTGTAAACTCTTGGCTGAGGCTACAACTATTTTAACTTTGCCTGAGTAAAGGCGATCGCACTTTTGGACAAATTGGGACGTAAGGGCGATCGCACTTTTTCACAAGTTGGGAGATGAGGGCGATCGCTCCAGTTTATTAAACAACAGAAAAATCTACATACCATTCAGGTAGTAGATATCATTCATGGCTCCTCCCCAATCTCGCACATCACTTAACTCTGCTTTGATAGCATCGACAAGCGACTTAATAGCTTCTTCAATTTCATTAGGATCTGTATCTAAATGCGCCTCCGTAAGAGCATTCCACCTATCTCGGAGAAGATAGCTAATTGTTTGACAATATTTTGAGCCTCGGGCATGGTGCTTCTGATGAAAATTTTTTGGTAAGCGCATCAAGTTGTCATCGCCATCTTTCTTAAAACGATTATACTTTACTGCTGCAATTACTAATTCACTTTCATCACAAATAAAGTGGGGAATTATATGGTGATTAACGAAACCTCCCCCTGCTGACGGATAATTCTTCTTCTTAAGCTGTTGCATCACTTGTGATTTCTCAAGATCGGGAAGAAGATAAATAAGATCGTAGATTGAACTTAGTTGTTTCCTGTATACTAAATCACCTTGATTAGCTTCTTTAAAGAGAATTTCTCCATTCGAGCTATCATACATAATTAAATATTCACCAGGTTTAATGTTGCACTGTATGCAGAAAGGTGAACCTGGTAGAATCGATTTTCTTGTCCACTGTCCAATACCCATTAAATTACCCCAATTCACCAGTGAGTAGTTTGAGAAGAAGAAGGAAGATAATTTCCATTTCATCATCATCACTTATTGCTTTTTTAATTTGAGAGCGCAGACCCAGACGGTCTAAACCTCTTAGTTTTCGGAAAACCTTTTTTTCCTCTGGGTTTAGTTGATTATTTCTGTCTGCTTTTTCAAGCTGGTTGCCAAAATTTTGTAATAAGTCTTCAACTCTCATCTCCTCAAGTTCTCTTCGGAATTTTTTAGAGTTAAATCCTTCAGGTCTTCGTTTAGGAGTAAAATCAGGAAGATTTGGAAGCCTAACTCCTCCAAGTGCAAAAGCAAATGCAATTACTCCAAAAACCAATCCAAATGCGATCGTGAATCCCCACTTTACTATAAACCAAACTACCTTCCCAATTCTAGAAAGGACTTGGGAAGTAGTCTCATTAGGATCTTCGGACGATGACTTTAGTTTTGCCATATTACTGTTGATACTCCTGCCAAGTTAAAATGATCAGCTTTACGGCAATTTTTCTGGAGATTTTTAAGACTTAGTTAGACAATATCATCTCATTTCATTCTCGTCATTAGCAAAGAGTCGCATTTAGTAGCCATTTTTTCCGTAAAGTATATTGAATAAAGTAGGATTTAGTTGCCAAAGTATCAAACAGTAGGATAAAATAGGCAAAATCACAACCCAGACTCGACCTATGGATGTTCAAGAAGTCTTAAAACTGGCTGACGACATCGTATTCGCTAAGACAGGAAAACACCTCAATCATTTACAAGAAGGTATATTGCGTGGCACTTGGCAACGCCAGAAATACCCAGAAATTGCCAAAACCTGCTACCGTAGCGAAGCTCATGTCAAAAAGGTCGCATCAAAATTATGGAAACTTTTATCACAAACATTAGGCGAAGATATCAATCAATCTAACTTTCGATACACAGTGGAAAGATTGCAATTATCCATAGTTGAATCAAACTTTGGAAACTATTACGCACAAATTGATAATTTCAGTGTTTGTGAGAACAATTCGCATCCCTCAGAAATCCCAAATACAGAAAAACCTAATCAGCCAATTTATAACCAAACTAAACCTAAGGAGCGACTAGACTTATCGGATGCACCAGAACCCAACCTATTCTATAACCGCACATCCGAACTCACCACGCTCGAAAACTGGATTTTAGGCCGCACCCGCCTCATCACCATCTTAGGCTTATCCGGTATTGGCAAAACCGCCCTTACTCTCCAACTAATCTCACAAATTCAACACGAATTCGATCGCATCATCTGGCGAAGCCTCCGCAACTCTCCACCCCTGGCATCACTCCAAACCGACTTAATTAAATTCTGTAGGGGCGATGCCCCCGTGCCCGTTCCCTATCCCGAAGAAAGGGCAACCACGGGGGCATTGCCCCTACTAGAATATTTACGATCGCACCGGTGTCTCATCATCCTCGATGATATCCAAACCATTTTCAGCAGCGGACAACTCGCAGGAAATTACCAACCAGGATATGAAAATTACGGCGCATTCTTCAAACAAATAACAGAATCATCCCACAACAGTTGCTTAATCCTCCTGAGTTGGGAAAAACCCAGAGAAATCGCCGCCTTAGAAGGCGAAAACCGCCCCTGCAAATCCCTGCAACTCAACGGTTTAGGCGCGGAAGCACAAGAAATATTCAGAGAAAAAGGTTTAGCTGAACCGGAGAAATGGTCAGAACTAATTGACCTTTACCGAGGCAATCCCTTATGGTTAAATATAGTTGCCACATTGATTCAAGACTTATTCGGCGGTAGCGTTTCCGAATTCCTCTCCTATGATACCCTATTCTTAGGTGACTTAGAATCACTCCTGCACCAGCATTTCGATCGCCTAACAGCATCCGAACAACAGGCGATCACATGGCTAGCCAATACCCCCGAACCAGCCGACATCTCAAAAATACCAGAAAACTTCCAACTATCACCGCCAGAACTCTTGAAAGTCATGCAATCTTTAGGACGACGGTCATTAGTTGAAACAGTCAAACAAAACGGGCGATCGCACTTTACGATCGCGCCCGTAATCAGAGAGTATATAACCAACAAAAAATGAAAATCGCTACCTGGAACGTCAACTCAATCCGCACCCGCATAGAACACGTTACTAGCTGGTTGCAAACAAACTCCCCAGACGTTCTCTGCCTCCAAGAAACCAAAGTTCCAGATAAAGACTTTCCCCTAGAATCCTTCACCAACCTTGGCTACAACTGCTACATTTCCGGTCAAAAATCCTACAACGGCGTCGCCATTTTTAGCCGATCGCCCCTAACGCAAATCAGCAGCGGATTTGCCCCCCTTCTCGGCGACGAAATCACAGGTATTTTTGACGAACAAAAACGCCTAATAGCGGGAATTATCGACGATATTTGCATTATTTGCGTATACGTTCCCAACGGTTCCGAAGTCGGCAGCGAGAAATATGAGTACAAGCTAAAGTGGCTCAAGCTGCTGCAAGAATACCTCAAAATAGCACTAGATAAATTCCCCAACTTGTGCATTTGCGGCGACTTCAACATCGTCCCGGACGATCGAGATATCCACAATCCCAAAGCCAATGCTAACTCCGTCGGCTTGTCTGTTGCCGAGCGCCTCGCACTCACAGAAATCATAGAATTAGGATTAAACGACCCCTTTCGGAAATTCACCACAGAAGGCGGTCATTATAGCTGGTGGGACTACCGCGCTGCCGCATTTCCCCGCAACAATGGTTGGAGAATCGACCACCATTATCTCAGCCCTCCCCTGTACGAACAAGCAAAAAACTGTACAATAGACATTGCTCCCAGAAAATTAATCAAACCCAGCGACCACGCCCCCGTAATTGTCGAAATTTGATTTATAAGTTATAAGGTTAATAACAACCAACAACTGAAAATCATGTTCTTAGTAACCGGAGCAACAGGCGCACTAGGCCGCCGAATTGTACGAGAAATCAGACAGCAAGAGAAGCCTGTCCGCGCATTCGTTCGCCTCGCATCTCGCTACTCAGAACTAGAAAACCGAGGCGCCGAGATTTTTATTGGCGACTTAAAACAAGACAAAGATATTAAAAAAGCCTGCCAAGGAGTGCAGTACATCATCAGCAGCCACGGCACCGGCGGCGATGTTCAAGCAGTACACTACCGCGCTAACATAGAATTAATCGACTGCGCCAAAGAAGCGGGAGTGCAGCACTTTGTCTTTCTTTCGGTACTGGGAGTCGATCGAGGATACGAAGATTCCGCAGTATTCAAAGCCAAGCGAGAAGTAGAAAAATACCTGCAAAACAGCGGATTGAATTATACAATCTTGCGGCCTGCCGGTTTTGCTTCCAGCTTATTACCCCTAGCAGAAAGATTTCGAGAAACCGGACTTTACCTGCTGATTGGCGACGGCAAAAACCGCACCTCTGTTGTCAGTACCGACGACTTAGCAAAGATTGCAGCAGACTCGCCAACAGTCGAAGGCGCCCGCAACCAAATCCTGCGAGTCGGTGGCCCGGATGTGCTGACAAGAGACGACATTCCGCGCATTTTCGGACGGTTATTCAAGCGCGAACCTATGGTAATCAACCCGCCACTGATGGTGTTTGACGGTTTGAGAAATGCCTTGGGTTTATTGAATCCTCAAGCTCAAAAAGACTTAGGAACTTTGCGGGTATTGCTGGGTAACGAGTATTTCTGCACTCCCGAAGAAGTGCAAAACTTGGAATCAATCTACAGCATGAAAATGGAATCCTTAGAAAGCTTTTTGCGACGCAATTTGAGCGTTTAAAATGCTAGTTATTCTCGTTACCAGGCTCTGCCTGGTAATGAATATCGGGAGGCTCTGCCTCCAAATTGTTATCTCATTTTAATGGAGGCAAAGCTTTCCTATATGCGTCCCCAGCCTCTTCCTGGGAACGAGCAAATGTAGCGCCAAATAGCAACTGGAAACCATTTAAGCAGAAATAGGTACTGGTTCAGCACCAATATAGCTCGTAACTGCGATCGGCGGAGAAGTCGGTTTAGCAATCAAATAACCTTGAACAAAAGTTGCTCCCCGTTCCCGCACGCACTCAAACTCCTCCAAAGTTTCCACACCTTCAGCAACAGTTTTAATTTCTAATTGAGCGGCAATTTCTAACATCTTTTCCGTAATGAGAGCCTTATAATAATCTTGATGGACGTTGCGAATCAATTGCATATCCAACTTAATAAAATCGGGACGCAGTTGGTGCATCAAATTTAAATTAGAAGAACCGCTGCCAAAATCGTCCAGGGCAATTAAAAATCCAGCTTCTCGGTAAAACCTCAGAATATTAATCAAGTGATCGATATCAGGAGGGTGTTGAGATTCCGCTACTTCAAAAACAATATTGCTGTGAGGGATTCCCGCTTCATCAATAGCCTGTACTGTTCTTCGCAGGCACGTAGCGGGATCGTAAACTGAAGTGGGAGAAAAATTAATAAAAATTAGTTCTTTGATATCGTAAACCTGGGCTTCGCGGATAGCGCGAGTCCGGGCTAAAACATCTAGTTGAAAAATTAGGCCTGCTGATTCTGCTTGGGAAAAAATTCGACCCGGATAAATTAAGTTTCCTTGCTCATCAATTCCTCGGAGCAGCGCTTCGTGGGCAAAAATTTTAGAAGTATCTGAGGTATAAACAATGGGCTGAAAATGCGTAGTAATGCGTTCTTCGGACAATAAATCTAACAGCCAATCAGACTTGCTGAAGTTAATAAAAGAGTCTAAGGAAGTGCTGCGATAAAAATCGCTAAGTTTCGGCTGTTCAACTTCCCGCATCCACAAAACTTTTGTCTCTTTCAGCTCTTGAGTTGTTAGCACAGATGATGCTAGGGCATTAAACTTTTCTTTTGCTATTGCCTCAAGCATAATGTACAAACACTTGCTCTCTTCTAACAGCCGGAATTCAAGTTTAGCCTTGGTCAGTGCAGAAATAACCTTATTCAGCGTGTGCGATACTGGAAACCACAAGTATAGACCTCCGCTGCCCTCTATTTTTGCGGGTACTGTTTCGCAGCGAGAGCAGGAGCCGAAGGCTTTGCCACTTATTTGCATTGGAATATCCTCCGGTTTTTGGGTTAATATTAGATTAATTAGGAATTAATTACTATTATAAGCTCATTCAGCAATTAATACATCTATCTCAAGATGTAAATCTTAATGAACTTGTATTTAAGAATTATTGCAGTATTTATACTTGCCTCCGGTTTCAAATCTTGGCAAAATCTCTCAGTATAGAACAAGTACGTCTCAGTGAACACAGTCCCCAATTCTCATACAGTGAGAACGCAAAGACTTGCTCTTTATTCTCTATTGCTGCTCTTATTCTTTACGCCTTATTCTATAATTCCCTTTGCCAAAACAGCCGCTACAGTTAATTTTTTAGCAAAGGGGAATTAACACGCTCGTGAAGCGCAGCTATCCCGTAGGGAATCGCCCGATCGACTAATTTATGCGTACCACAAATATACACACCCGGACGATCGCCCAAAACACACTCACTGGCTGGGGAATATCCAATTTAATTTTATAATCGGGATGACCGGATTTGAATTAAGCTCTCGGAACTATTCTACCACTTGCCGCCATCCTAGTACAGCTCCGCGTAAGTATACAGACTATATTCGTGGTAGAATAACATAGTTAGTTTAGACCAGTTTCGGTAGGTGATAGAGGAGTCATATATGGCATTATTAAGGCCTAAAACATTAAGCTGTTGCACATTTAAACTGTGATACAAGCATTACCCTTATTTTTGATTTTGCGACCCCATTTAATTATTAATTGCCCTTCATTTAAGAGGCGGTGCAATAAATACTCTAGCTCTTCAATAGATGTAAAAAGTCGATTGACAATATATTCTTTTGCCGAATGCCATCCTAATTCAATTAAGTTATAGTCGGGGCTGTATTCGGGGAGGAATTCTAAAGGTCGGTTAGGCATTTCTGTTTCAATTATTTTTAGGTACTCTTGTTTCTTGTGAAAACTAGCATTATCAAGGATAATCACTATTTTCGCTCCTTTTTCAGCAAATTCTGAGGCTTAATTACCTGCTGATATCCATTCATTAATTAGCTCTTCATAAAAGAGTTTTAGCACTTGATAAAAATTATATGAATTGCCTTTGTTGAGGAACTCTACCACTTGTTTTTATCGGAATTTCTCACTCCTCCCATTACATTAACTCTGCCTTTTCTCCGGTCTCCTCAGACCTTTTTTCGGCTGCTTTTTTACACCAGCTCTTTCTGATGGTGACTCTTAAACTAAATCCACTCTCGTCCCAAAACCACACCTGTAAACGTTCTGGCGATTCTTTTCCTATTTTTAAATATTCGGCTATCTTTATTTTAAACGCAGTTATTTTTTCGGGCTTTATCTTCGACTCTAGGCTATACTTAGCCCAGATGTAAACCTACTTTTTTTGCTTTAATATCCTCCGAACTTGTCCTCCAATTAATTTTATTCCTGTGGATTACTCTAAGTATGTTGCTAATCTCTGCGCTGTCCATCGTCCAAAATTATATCCTAATTATTGAGGCTCTTTTTCTATGGCCTATAATAACATATCTATATATTTATCTGTGGCTTTTTTGTGATCCCCCTTCATCCTTTCATCTATTAAAATTTCTGGATTTTCTGGGTCTCCATTTATACACCAATAAGATACTTTGTTGACTGAATAACCCAAAAAATCAGCGATGTTAGATTGTGTTTTAGCGTCATTGAGCAATAATAGAATCAGAATTCTTGCTCTGACATTTGCTTTTTTTTCTCTCTTAAGGCTGTTTGTAGTTTCTCTATTTGTTTGGGATTGAGATGGTTTTTGGCGGGTATTTTTTTAGGAACAGACTCAACTAAATTTTTATTATACCCTATTTAAAGGTACAACAGCTTAAACCCCAGTCGCAGTAAAAGCAGCCCAATAATAAGGATTAGCAAAAGGATAGGGTTTGCGGTTGCGAATTTGCTGCAAAGAAGCCTCCGCAATCAGGCGAGAACTTTGAGAAAGCCGATCGAACATTTGCGAAATTTGAGGTTGGAAATCCGCCAGCAACACCTCCAATTCCTCGCTAGTCAAATCCCGCAGCCACCTTTGAGCGTCCCCCAGCGCGATCGCCACATCTCCCACCTGCAACCGAGAAAACCGTCCCAGATTTTCATAAAACTTGCTCGTCAGCAGCAGCGTAGAAACATCGTTCACCTTCCAAAGACTGCTGACCACACTAGACGTGCCAGCATACAACAAACCCGCCGACAAACCCACAAAATCTCCTCCAGCACCGCTAACTCCGCCAGCGGCAATTTCGCAACCCGATAAAGTAACTAAAACATATTGCCGAAAATCCAGATTAAAAATTTCCTCCAAACTCAGAGAATCATTCCTCAAAAACACTGCGGATTTCAGAGACCCAGCTAAATTAAGCAAACTCAAACAAGCAAAGTGAGCGCATTTTTTCTGCTGCAACTGCACTGTTTTCTGGGGCGAATTCCCACTATTAGCAGACATTTGTTGGGAAAAAGCCTCTTTAATTGCCGGCTTATGGCGCACAACTTGTGTACTGGTAAAATACTGGGAAATATTGCCGATTTCAATGTTGCTATAGAACGCATCTCTGGTGAAAGTTGGAATTGCCAAAAGCTGCTGCAAACCGGGGCTGTACCGACCAATAGCCGCTCCGTGTGCACTTTGTCTCAACAGCAATAGCTGACAGCTAGGAGCATAGCGAATTCCTCCGGCAAATCGATCGATCAAATAAGCAGCAGGCGCTGCAACGTCGCCAAAAGACGAACTTTGAGAAAAATCCGAAAGGGTGTAGGTTTCCAGATCAAAACCGCTGCGATCGCTCCACCCAGACCTAAAAATTCCCCCACCATCCTCAAACCCGTCTCTCCCCGCCAAAGGCAAAGCGTGGAGTGGCAAAGCGTGCAAAAATCGGTGCGGCACAAAAATCAGCCGATCGCAATTATCGGGAATCAGCGCCACCACTCGATCGATTTCCAGCATCGTAGCCAAGCGTTTGAGGCGAGCCGGGAGATGATTGATCCAGCGACCTTTTTGTTCAGAATAAGCGCTGAGGTACTCCTGGGCCCAACTTTCGACAGCCAAAGCATTTTCCGACGAACACAGGTGAACGGCCGGATATTGTGCACTCTTTACCACCACAAAAGCGACCAGCAACTCCCCCAAACTCGCCCACACCACAGCAGCGCAATTGTCATCAGGCAACAATTGGCGAATTTGCTCGAAAGCGATCGGTTCAACTTTGTGAGCTAGGCTGAAGAAAGGGTCGTTTGCCTGCACCTCCCGCGCAATCAACCTATCAAACTGCTTCCACAATTGATTTAAGTGCATGAAGTCCGAGTTCGGCAGCAGAGAACCGCTGTTCAAACCTTGGCTATCGCCCTCAGAAATCAAGGTCGTGTTTCGCTCAGGTTCTCCCTGTTCTTGATGCCGCTGTTCCCCCGCTATTTCCAGTTGCAGCGACTCCAACTCGCTTCGCACCGCTGCGGGAATTTCGGCTTTCGGAGTCAAGTGGCATTTAACCAGCAGTTCTACCAAATTCCGATTTTTGTGGCGTTCGGCGTATTCCAGAGCCTTAGCGTAATATTCAGGTTGGCTGGCGCCGAGTTCCAGGCAAACTTGCACCAGGCATTTATAGAGTCCAGCCCAAGTGCGGGTTAATTTGACTTTTGCGGTACTCGTCTGATCGCCAAAATCGACTGTATCAACCCCAAGTTCGCAACGCAAGAATTCCACAGTATCGACAGCAGCAGTAAAAACCCCGTAGGCGCGAAGCAACTCGTCTCGAACTCGGTAAGCTTGACCCAAATAAAATAAAATTTCAGCCCAGCGGTGGGGATACGTTTCGCGAGTGTAGACTTGGGTGGCGCTGTGATAGCAGCCGATCGCGCTTTCCATGTGGGACAAGTTTTCCGCCTCTGTCAGTTGCGAATAAGCTCTGCCGAGATAAATTTGCAGCATTGCCCAGCGGTTGGGATATGCCTGCCTGGTGTAGACTTCGCCCGCATTTTGATAGCAGGCGATCGCGCTTTTGAGGTTGCGGTTTTTTTCCCCTTTCACATGTTCGCAGAAAGCGCGGCCGAGGTAGGCACACAGCATTGCCCAGCGTTCTGGAGATTTTTGGCGGTTGCAAAACAGCAAAGCATTTTGATAGCAGGCGATCGCCATTTCCAAATTTTCGGCTTTTTCCCCTTTCACCCGCCGACTGTAGATCCTACCGAGGTAAGTTTGGATCGAAGCCCAGACTTCGGGAAATTTGATGCGGGTGTAGACTTGTAAAGCATTTTGATAGCAGACGATCGCCATTTCCAAATTTTCCACCGGATCGCCTTTGATGCGATCGACAAACACCCGGCCCAAATTCCTTTGAGTCGTCGCCCACTGCAGCGGAAAAGCTTCCCGAGTCCGCACCTGCAAAGCTCTCTGATAGCACGTAACCGCGTATTCGAGATTTTCAGCTCGGTTGCCCCGCAGCAACTCGCAGTAAGCATTTGCCAAATTATTTTGAGTTGTGGCCCAACGCCGGGGAAACACCTTGCGGTTGTAGACTTGCAAAGCATTGTGGTAGCAAGCGACTGCCAGTTCCAGATTTTGGGCTCGGTTGCCCCGCAGCCGGCGGCTGTAAGCACGGCCAAGATTGTTTTGAGTGCTCGCCCACTCTCGCCCGAAAGCCTCGCGGCTGCGAACTCGCAGGGCATTTTCAAAGCAGGCGATCGCGTGTTCTAGATTGTCTGCCGGATCTCCCCTGAGACGCTCGCTGTAAGCGTTGCCCAGATTATTTTGCAGCGTCGCCCACTGTTCCGGGTACTGTTCGGGCGTGCGTACTTGTAGGGCATTTTCAAAGCAAGCGATCGCCTGTTCGATATTTTGAGCCTTATCACCTCTGGGGCGATCGCTGTAAGCGTTGCCCAGATTGTTTTGCATCACCGCCCATTCTTGGGGAAAGTCTTTGCGGGTAAACACCTTAGCAACTGTTTCGTAACCGGCAATTTCGATTTCCAAGTTATTAGCCTTGCTGCCGAGGGGAAACCGCCCAATTTTGTTGCTCAGATTGCCGATCAGGGCTGCAATCCGCCTTCTCTCGGATTCTTTGGCAGCAGAAAACACCAAATTTGCCCAGCAGCGTAGCAGTTGTGCAAAATTCTGGTCGAGTTTATCTAAATTGTTTCTCAGCAGCGAGTACAGGTGCTGCGAATCAGCGCCGCGCGCCACTGCCTGCAATACTTCTGCTAAAAAAGCCAGATATGCTGCCCCGGTTGCGGGCAATTTAGAATTGCCCTTTGCAGATTCTAAGGGTGCGATCGCCATTTGGAAAAATTTTGCAGCTTTCAGCAAGCTTTCTCGCGTCAGTGCCACTTCTTCCAAATAAAGCGTTTGCACGAACCCAAAGTCGATCGACTTTGGGTTCATCCTCAAAATCAAATCTATTCCTGAGTCCCCAGGATTTTCCAGCAGCGCTTGGAGCATATTAACATCAGTTTTGCGACGCTGTTCGTCCATCGTGCATTCCGCCAAACTATTAACCATAGGAGCGCTGCTTCCGTGCAACCAAGTGAACTACCCACCCCTAAATCGTAGTACCGAATATAGTAGGGGCTTCTGTACTCATAGGCGAGTGCCTTAGCGGAGACTTTCGTCCCAGCTTTGGTCTTACCTCGCATCCTAAAGCCGAAACGGCTGAACCTTCCGCCTTTAGTATTTTGATACCTTCTGCTTTCATCTTTATCGCTGCGTTCCCCTCCCGATCGCGATCGGTAGCACAGTGAGGACAAGTCCCTTTCCTCATATCTAATGGCATCTCGGTCATTGGATGGAAACAATTAGAACAGAGTTTGGAAGTGGAAACCCCTCTATCAATTTCGACTAAGTTCCCGCAATCAATGCCCGCAATCCTACCTTCTTTTGTTGTCTGGTTCTCAGCTTTGATTTCAGTCAGTATATATGCAATATATTTCCCTGAATATTTTTTAATAATAATTGAATTATGAATTTTACCCTCACTTAATCTATATCTATTTATTTTCGGCTTATTTATTTTCCTATAGCGGCAACTCCTAGTAGTCGCTACCAATTTGACGTTTTTAGGATACTGAAATGACTGTTTTTTATCTTGATATGGGAACTTATAAAACCCAGCAAATCCATCCAAAAAAAATTTGTATTTCCTGGTTAAATTGAGCCTATTAAGTTGCAATAATTTGCTGTAAAACTCACCTAACCATCCACTTTTATCTAATTTATTGAGACTCGGTAAAAGTGTGTTGAACCGGGAGCATCCAAGTCCTTTACCAGTTTTTTTATAAACTTCAATTGATTTATTTAGACCATAATTAGACCACCAACGCGCACACCCAAAAGTAGAAGCTACTTGTATTTGTTGATTTTGGGTAGGATACAAACGAACTTGGATAGCCTGGTGTAGCAATCAACATCACCTCCTTGGTTTTTCTATTCTCTCACAATATACAGTTGATGATCCAAGCATTACGAAAAAATTTTGTGACGAGGATTACATATTTTATCTCTTGAAAGCCCTCTCCAAAATTACTTGAGGATGCGATCGTCCTCACCTGCCCTCCCCACTATAACGGTACTCGGTTTAGTGGGAAGGGGGCGAAATAGTTAAACCAGGATTCACAAGTCCCAAAAGACACGCTATAGCGAAACTAGCACATACGATCGTTAATAGTATTATTTTGCGCGTGGCTCTTGAGTAAAATCGCGGTTAAAGGCGTTGTCACCCTGTGGCGGCGGGTTTCACAGACATTTCTAAACTTGACAAACCCGCCCCGACAGACTTGCAGCGGGACGGGTTTACTTTTACCCCGATCGGACTTAGGCTAAGAAACCGGGTTTCTGGGAAACAATTGGGTTTAGTAACGAGAAATCTCGAAAGAAACCGGGTTTCTGAGGAAGAGTTTGTCCTGGACTAAGTGAGTTATCTAGGATATGGCGCGATTTTCAGCGCTACAGCTAACAAAAATCAACTCAGTAGATTTTACTGTACCGCTTGAGAACGCAAGGCTGACTCCACTGCCTGCAGAGCTCGATCGACTTCAGCGGAGGTGACAATCAGCGGCGGGACAAACCTCAGCACTTTCGGCCCTGCGGGAACCAAGAGCACTCCTGCGGCGATGGCAGATTTGACGATATCCGCCGATGTAAGTTCGATATCAGCTTGCAATTCCATCCCGACAATCAAACCCCAGCCGCGCACTTCGGCAATTAAATGCGGATATTCGGCCGCCAACTTGTTGAGGCCTGCTTTTAACTGTTCCCCGCGCTGCTGCACGTTTTCTAGAAGGTTTTCCCGTTCCAAAGTTTGGCAAACGCACAAAGCTACAGCGCAAGCAAAAGGATTGCCGCCGAAAGTGCTGGCGTGACTTCCCGGTTCAAATACATCGCAGGAAGATTTGCACAGCATAGCGCCGATCGGGATACCGCCACCTAACCCTTTCGCAGATGTAAAGATATCCGGTTCAATGCCGAGGTTTTCGTAGCCCCAGTATTTGCCACTGCGTCCCATCCCGACTTGCACTTCGTCGAGAATGAGCAAAATGCCTTTTTCGTCGCAAATTTCCCGAATTCGCTGGAAGTAAGCGATATCTCCGGGGCGAACTCCGCCTTCGCCTTGCAGCGCTTCCAGCATAATTGCAGCTACTTGGCGTTCGTCTTTGTCGAGTTGCTCGATCGCACTTTCGATCGCATTAATATCGTTGTAGGGCACATAGTGAAATCCCGGCACCAAAGGGCTAAAACCCTTCTGATATTTAGGCTGTCCCGTTGCCGTAATTGTCGCCAAAGTCCGCCCGTGGAAACTCGCAACGGCGGTAATGATTGTCGGATTCGAGATATTTAATTTTTCGTGGGCATACTTGCGGGCGAGTTTAATTGCCGCTTCATTAGCTTCCGCGCCGGAGTTGCAAAAGAAGGCTCTGTCCGCACAAGAATGGTCTACAAGCCACTTCGCCAGCTCGCCCTGTACGGGGATATAATAAAGGTTAGAAACGTGGTGCAGGGTCTGAATTTGCTGAGTTACCGCTGCAATCATTGCCGGGTGGGCGTGTCCGAGAGTGCAGGTCGCAATACCCGCGACAAAATCGAGATATTCGCGGCCCTCGGTATCCCAAACGCGGCAGCCCAGGCCCCGTTCTAGGGCGATCGCAAAACGCCCGTAAGTCGTCATTACATAGCTGTCGAAGCTCTCAGAACTGAAGGGACTGGCTTCGGCTTGCACGCTTGGTTCTTTTAGTAAGGTTTCTGGACTCACGAATCGCTCCTTAACACATAATATTCAGACCTCGATTGTACGGTAAAAATCCAGGTTAGCGGTGCAGGCTGTTAGTTTTGTCATAAAATCATAACAGTAACCTCAATTAATCCCTCACAAATCTACTGATGAGTTATTACATTTCTCCTAACTTTCTCGATAAAGTTGCGGTGCACGTCACTAAGAACTTTTTAAATTTGCCCGGGGTAAGAGTTCCCCTAATTTTGGGAATTCATGGCCGTAAAGGAGAAGGCAAAACTTTTCAAACCGAACTGGTTTTTCGGCGGATGGGCTTTGAACCGGTGATGATATCTGGCGGGGAATTAGAAAGCCCGGATGCAGGAGATCCGGCGCGTTTAATTCGCTTGCGCTACCGGGAAGCTGCGGAGCAAATTCGCGTGCGGGGTGAGATGTGCGCCATCTTTATTAACGATTTGGATGCCGGTGCTGGCAGGTTCGATACTACTACTCAATATACTGTCAATACTCAGATGGTCAATGCGACTCTGATGAATATTGCTGATAATCCAACTAATGTGCAATTACCGGGAAGTTATGACAGTACGCCGCTGCACCGAGTGCCGATTATTGTCACCGGAAATGATTTTTCTACGCTGTACGCGCCACTGATTCGCGACGGGCGGATGGAAAAGTTTTATTGGGAACCCAGCCGGGATGATAAAATTGGCATTGTTGGGGGAATTTTTGAGTCTGACAAATTGTCAAAAACCGATATTGTGGCGTTAGTTGATAATTTTGGCGATCAGGCGATCGACTTTTTTAGTGCTTTGCGATCGCGCATTTATGACGAACAAATCCGCGAATTCATTCACAAAGTAGGAATCGAGCGAGTTTCCAAGCGTTTGGTAAATACTTTGGAAGCAGCGCCAGATTTTCATAACCCGAATTTCAGCCTCGCTCATTTATTAGAAATGGGCAGTTTGATGGTGGGCCAACAAAAGCGGATTAAGGAAATGCGCTTAGTAGATGAATACAACCAATCGCGGCTTTTTAACGTTCAAGGAACCCCCAATGCCCCTGCTGCTGCGCCAACGCAAAGTGAATTAAACGACCCGTCATCAAAATATTATAAGGCTTACGTAGAGCCAAGTTCTGAAGGTGGTAACGGTCATGCGGCGCGGCTAAGTTCCGAGGTATTGGAACAAGTAAAGCAGTTATTAGCAAGAGGCTGCAAAATTGGCATGGAATATGCAGATAATCGCCGATTTAAAACTGGTTCTTGGCAAAGTTGCGCGACGATTAAAACTGCACAGGAAAAAGATGTGGTTGCATCTTTAGAAACTTGTTTGGCGGAACACGGCGGCGAATACGTGCGGCTGATTGGTATCGATCCAAAAGTCAAGCGGCGGGTAGTTGAAACAATTATTCAGCGGCCAAATTAGGACAAGCGTTTACAGATTTAAATTCTTGCATATTTGGGGCGGGCTAGAAGCCCACCCCACAAGAATTTGATTTTTTTTTGACAGAACATAGACCTATTATGGTTCTTCACTTTCATCTCTTGCAATTATCTGCGTTCATCTGTGTTTATCTGCCTGAAACCTGCGGTTGACCTATCAATCAAAGATTTATGCAAGAAGTCTATTATGCAAAAATTTATCAAAGGTTGCCCGATCGGGCATAGCACCTTGAGCACCCACTTTAGTTGTGCACAGAGCGCCCGCTGCTGCGCCCCACCGCACCGCCTCTGAAAGCGACAGACCGGCATCTAATGCAGAGGCCAAGCCGCCGTTAAAAGCATCGCCAGCAGCCACAGTGTCGATCGCCTCCACAGCAAAAGCCGGCACAAAAAAGCTGTCATCTGCAGTCACAGCAACAGCCCCGCGATCGCCCAATTTGACAATAACATTCTTGACACCGCGCTCCTGCAAGTGTTTGGCAGCTACAATCGCTGTTTCCGTGTCATTCACCCGAAAACCGACTAGCTGGCTGGCTTCCACTTCATTCGGCGTGATAATGTCAATTAGCGGATAAAGTTCCAGTGGCAAATCCGCCCTAGCCGGTGCTGGATCGAGAATAACTCGCACCCCCGCTTGACGAGCAGCTTTCGCAGCTTTTTGGACAACTTCCAGGGGAATTTCTAACTGTAACAGCAAAGATGTAGCTCCTGTTAAAAGTTTTTTGAGACGTTCTATCTCGGCTTCACCGACATTGTTATTCGCGCCCGGAATCACAATAATATTATTTTGACCTGTCTCGTCTACGGCGATAATTGCCACTCCTGAATGAGTGTTTTGGTCTATTAATACATTGTCTGTACTTAAACCATAAGATTGTAAATTTGTCAATAATTCTTCAGCAAATTTATCGTTGCCGACGCGACCGATGATGTGGGTGGAAGTGCCGAGACGAGCGGCGGCGACGGCTTGATTTGCTCCTTTGCCGCCGCCGGCTGTGAAAAAATTGCTACCGATGATAGTTTCCCCTGGCTGCGGCAACCGGGGAGTTTTTGCTGCTAGGTCGATGTTGATACTGCCGAATACGATAATGGTCATAGGGCATGGGGCATGGGGCATGGGGAATTGGGCATGGGGCATGGGGCATGGGGCATTATAGAATTGGGAATTAGTAAGGGGTAGCAACTCGCAAATAACCCATAACAAATAGACATCTCCCATAATTATCGTGGAACAGGCAGGATGCCTGTTCAAAATCTGCTTTTTAGGAGAAGTCTAATAACAAACAACAGCTAACAGCCAACAGTCAACAGCCAACTGCCAGCTGCCATCAAACGTGCTAGAACAGTTATGGTCTTCATCGGTCAATTCAATGGCTGCAATTACTCTCGATCGCAATCCCTGTGTCCTGCTAGTAGAAACAGACGAAGTTCTCGCCGGACACTTGAGTCTCGACTTAAAATCCTCCGGTTACGAACCGGTAGTGGCTTCTAATACCGCCACCGGCCAACATTTAGCCAGTGAATTGCAGCCAGCTTTGATTGTAATCGATCGGATACTTGGCGCTGAGTCGGGGCTGTCACTGTGTTCTCACCTCAGAAGTATTGGCAATCGGGCGCCGGTGCTGCTATTGGTCGGCCGTGATACAGTTGACGATCGCGTCGCTTGTCTGGAAGCTGGGGCGGACGATTATTTTCTCAAACCTTACCGCACTGAGGAGTTTTTGCAGTTGGTGCGCTTGTATTTGCAGCCGGATAACAGCAGCAACGAACAATTGAGGTTTGGCGATTTAGTTTTGGATTTGGCCTCTAGGCGGGCCCTACGCAATGGACGGGCGATCGACCTGACGATGAAGGAATATGAGCTGCTAAAGTATTTGATGGAACATCCCCGCGAGGTTTTGACTCGGGAACAAATTCTGGAAAATGTTTGGGGTTACGACTTTTTGGGCGAGTCGAATGTGATTGAGGTTTACATCCGCTATCTGCGGCTCAAAATTGAAGATGAGGGCGAAAAGCGCTTGATTCAGACGGTGCGCGGTGTTGGCTATGTGATGCGGGAAGCTTGAAGAAGTCAGTTGACTGTTGACTGTTGACTGTTGACTGTTGACTGTTGGCTAGTTCTAATGTTCAATTCCCAATCTAAAATCTAAAATCTAAAATCATTATGAGTTATTTAACTAATTTGCTCGGTATTGGAGTAAGTATATTTTTGCTGGGATGTTCGCCGACTTTACCTGTTGCCAATGCTGGTGCTACTGGTATTTTGGCGGCTGAGTCTCCTACGGCGACAACATCGGGTCAAGTGCTGCCTGTTTCTGCTAGAGCTCGGATAGGCGATCGCCCAATCGAACTCGAAGTGGCGAAAACAGTGGAACAGCAAGCTATGGGCTTAATGTACAGAACTTCTTTGCCGGATGACAGAGGAATGCTGTTTGAGTTTAAATCGGCGCGGCGGGTCAATTTTTGGATGAAAAATTGCAAGATTTCTCTGGATATGATTTTTCTGCGAGATGGGGTGGTTGAGGCGATCGAAGTTTCTGCACCTCCTTGTACTGCAGATCCTTGTCCTACCTACGGGCCCGATACTGCTGTCGATCGAGTTATTGAACTCCGGGGCGGGCGAGCTGCTGAACTCGGTGTCAAAAAGGGCGATCGTATTGAAATCGAGTTTTTCCAGTAAAACTTCGGACTGTTTCAGTAAAACCTGCAAAAAGACACCATCCCCCGGTTTCCATCGCCCAGAGAGCCCCCTGCCTTCGGAATACCCAAGAAAATTTAGAAACTTTACAAAAATTGATAAAATCTATTAGAATATTAATGTAACATTCAGTACAAACACCCAAACATTTGCTACGATGTCGATCTCAGTCAGTCAGGACTTGAGCTTGTTTCCGGAAGCTGTAGATGGTTGGTCGCAGGTATGAGACGAGTCAGCGACTCGTTACCAATCCTGAGAGACGATACTCAGCCTCAAGGTGTAGCAACACGAAAAGAAATTCTCTGGAAGTTCTGGCGATCGAGGTAAATCTACTAAACCTATCTAAAGTAGTATGCTACGAGCCAAGTTAATTGGCGGTAATTGGCAAACTTAACTTCTGGTAGCATTTTCGGGTTTGATCGAAATATCTAACTAATTTTGCCAAAGTAGATTTGCGGATTCTGCATTTCGGCAGATGAAGTTAAACTCTGAACTTGGTTTAGTAGTTTTAGGTAGCAGAATTTATTCTGATTCGCGCTGCAAAGATGCCGAGGTATTCAGTTTAGGTTCGATCGCGATTACCAGTCGATCGGGCCGACATCAGCAAAATTGCAAAACCTTTCACTTTTTGGGAAAGGTTAGCTTTACAGTAGCACTCAGCATTACGTTTGGCAGTTCAACCGCTAATAGCGTTTTAAAAGCTATCGACGGTAACAAGACAAATTTAAAACTGGCTTATTACTCATCACAAACATCAGGTTCACATCAGAAAATGGTGTCCTATACTTAGAGGTGAAATCACATGGCACCCGCTAAATACACTCGATTAATTCGTTTTTTACAAGAAGATTTGGCAATTTCTCCCGCGTCAATTGCTGTCGCCGAACGTGGCGGTGACAAACAGCGGCAGCGCGATAAAGACCCGAATTCCTTGCCGATGGTTCTGTGGCAATACGGTTTAGTCACTCTCGAACAGTTGGATAAAATCTTTGATTGGTTATCCGAAGCATACTAAAAGGATTTTAGATTTTAGAGATAATCCAAAATCTAAAATCCTTTAACAACTGAGATTAGGATTCAGCCAAGAATTTTGCAGCAGCGGCAACGCCGGCACCAGGAGTGTAGCCTTCATGACCCAGTTCTCGCAACACGACTTCTAAAGAGGAAATTGCTGCTAGAATATCACGATCGCACACAAAGCCCAAATGGCCGATTCGGAAGATTTTACCTTTCAAATGGTCTTGTCCGTCGGCGAGAGCAATGTCAAATCTCTTTCTCATCAAAGTCCGCACTTTTTGAGCATCTACGGATGCTGGCGGCATAACCGAAGTAATCGCAGGGCTGGCGGCATCGTCAGCAGCAAACAACGGCAAACCTAAAGCTTTTACAGCAGCGCGAGTAGTTGTCATCAACCGTTTGTGTCGCGCGAAAACATTTTCCAACCCTTCTGTTTTCATCATCTGCAGCGATGCTTGCAGCGCAAAAAACATATTGACAGGGGGAGTAAAAGGAGTGGTATTTTTGGCAGCGTCTTTGCTATATTTCCCCAAATCCAAATAATAGCGGGGCAGTTTCGCAGTTTTGTAAGCTTCCCAAGCTTTGGGACTGACGGCCACAAAACCCAAACCTGGAGGAATCATGTAAGCTTTCTGAGAACCCGAAGCAATGACATCGATGCCCCAAGCGTCCATCGGAATATTGACCGCGCCTAAGCTAGTGACAGCATCGACCATAATTAAAGCTTCACCGTGGGCCTTAACGTGGCGGTTGATCGTTTCGAGGTCGTTGAGGACGCCCGTGGAGGTTTCCGAGTGGGTGATGATGACTGCTTTGATTTGCTTCTCTGTATCTGCTTCGAGTTTTTCGCGGAAGTTTTCGGGGTCTAAAGGTTGGCCCCACTCGGCTTTAATAATTTCGGCGTTTAAACCGTAAGCTTCGGCGACTTCGGCCCAACGTTCACCAAATTTGCCGTTAGTGCCGACTAAAACTCGATCGCCCGCACTCAAGAAATTAATTATCCCAGCTTCCATCGCCCCGGTACCAGAAACCGTTAAACTCAGCACGTCACTTTTTGTTTGGTGCAGCCATTTCAAGTTTTCGGTACATTCTGCAAAAATCGCGTCAAATTCCTTGCTGCGGTGGCCCATCGGGTGTTTTGCCATCGCTAACAATGCCGCTTCAGGCACCGGCGTCGGGCCGGGAATCATCAGCATTAATTTGTTGTCCATGATATTGTCCTAAGTTTTTCTGTGGGAGTTATATAGAATAAATCAAATACGATACGTCACGTCGCGTCGATACTCTAAGTTTTTTAACTTTTAACTCCCTTGTGGTTAATTTCATTTAGAGCCCAGCGATGTTCTACCGCTAAGTTCGATCGCTCGCAGCTTTGTTCTAATTGCTTTTGAATGGCAAGGGCTTTACGCAGTGTAATAATAAGTTGGTGCACTTGTTGCTGCTGCGGCGATTGTGGACTGACAGCAAACATCGTTTTGCGTTCTAACAATTGAAGTAGCAATTCATAATGAATGTACGAAGGAAGGGGGATTGGCTCCATGAAAGCTAATATACCTCAGCGAACCGACACCCCATTGCAATTGCATGAGGCATCACAGGTGAACATTAGATGCCCGATTTTTTATTTGTTTTCTAACCGTACAATAACCCCTGCTTTGCCGATCGAATATTCGGGGCTGGGTGCGTTGGACACGCTAAATTTTGCGATCGACAGGCTTACAGAATAGATTTAATTGCTTTCTGGCAAAATATTTCTATGCAATATAGCTTTCAGTGCTATTTCTTTTTTACAGTAGCGCTTGAGTCGATGCAGGCTAGAAATTCTCATTATTTACCTACTTAATCATTTTTTATCAGAATTAAGGGTGGTTTGTCAAGCGGTCTCGCCTTTCACTGGCTGGGAGGGCGATCGGCAAGGGAGGCTAAAGCTGCGCCTGGATCGGGCTGCTTGACCAGAGATTCGCCGATGAGAACGGCTTCGGCGCCGGCGCTGGCAAGTTTAGCGAGGTCGTCGGGAGTGTGGATTCCTGACTCGCTGACAATGAGGATGCCTTTTGCTTGGATTTCGGTTTGTCGATCGGCTAATAGTTGGCTGGTGGTTTCTAGGCTGACGGAAAAGTCTGCTAGGTTCCGGTTGTTGATGCCGATCAGGTTAACGCCTTCTAGGGCTAATACTCGATCGAGTTCTTCGAGAGTGTGAACTTCTATTAAAGCTGTCATGCCCAAAGTCTTGACAATTTTGACAAAATATTGTAAGTCTTTGTCAGATAGAATGGCGGCGATTAGCAACACAGCATCGGCGCCGTGAATCCGGGCGAGATAAATTTGGTAGGGATAGATAATAAACTCTTTGCAAAGTAAGGGTAAATCGACGGCTGCACGGATTTTAGCTAGGTTGTCGAAACTGCCTTGAAAGAACTTTTCATCGGTGAGTACGGAGATGCAACTGGCGCCGTTTTGTTGGTAAGCTAGGGCGATCGCCACCGGGTCAAAATCTTCGCGAATTACGCCTTTGCTGGGAGAAGCTTTTTTAACTTCGGCGATGATAGCGGGTGTGGTTTTGCCGTTTTTAAGGGCGGCAAGAAAGTCGCGGATGGGCGGTGCAAACGGGAGTTTTTTGTGAAGATCGGCTAACGGGGTGCGATCGCGCTTTTGGGCCACTTCAGCTTCTTTTTCCCAGACGATTTCTTCGAGGATGTGCTGGGGTTCGGCGTCGGGTACGGCGATTTGGTAGCTGAGGTAGAGTACGGAGACTGATGTGCTGGGGGGACGGCGGCGGATTTGAAGCATGATAAGGGGATAAAGGGCGATCGTAACAAGTTTCAACGTATTATATAATGGTTTACGATTAATCAAACAGAAACAAACCCGGATTTACATGAAAAAATTTACCCAAAGCCTCAGCTTGTTTTTTGCTAATTTCTAGCTGACCGTTAACGATTTCAGTTGCCGTCTCAACTGTGCCAATAATTTCTACTAAATCTGCTATTTCTAAACTTCTAGCATCCATCAAATGAAGAAGTCTTGAGTGGGGAGTTGAAGCATTCAGTTGATAGTGAGTTTCTTCATAATCCTCAATTAGTTTGACTAAAAGTTCTAACAGAGTATCTTCTTCGGGAGTTAGATTTTTCCGAGACAGCAAGTTTTCAACTATTTCTAAAAAAGTCTCGTTTTCATCTTCATTTTTGATGATTCGAGGTTGATATTGAGATAGCAAGCTGCTGTACCTGTCGGAGTCAAAAGTAAGGGTCATTTTTCCAGTTGTCTTTGTCATATTCTGCATGAGTCAAAATGTACTTGATATAAACAATCTGCTTTTGATAGTTAAGACTTACGATTAAGCGATATTTATTTCCTTTGATATTGAAAATTGTAAAATTTCCAACTGCTTCAGCTTGAGGATAAATAGTTTGAACTTCAATAAGTTTAGTCCAGTTGGCTTGACTAGCAATCTTGTACCAATCATCGAGGGCTTCGCAGGAATCAGCATGATTTTGGCAGTAGTCTCTTAATTTTTTGCGACTGATAACGTGCATTGAGCGATCGTTCAGATGTTTGGCAGATACCTAATTCTATCAAATTTAAGTGCGAACGGCTAAAACCCCAATTTAACTAAAAGGGCGATCGGGCTTCTTTTTCTATGTTTTGGCGGGAATAGTTAGTTTTGACATACTCTTTTAGTACGGGTGCAAGGGTAAAAAATGTGCGATCGCCCTCCTGGATTTTTTCAATTAATGAACGCCGTCTCAAGGATTGCATAACTTGCAAAAATTGCGATCGAGATAATTGCAGATTCTCTGGCACTTTTGAGATGGAAACTGGCGCGGTTGCACTCGCTAGCCATGACATTACCTGTTTTTCTGACTCGGATAAGCGATTAAATGGCTGATGCAGTAAAGATTCTAAATCACCTAAAAATAGTGTACCCTCAGACAAAAATTCCGAGAGGCTGCCGTTAAACAAATCTTGAATCATTGTCGCAACTATTTTTAACCACAAGGGGTTGCCTCTGTATTGTTCAATTAGTTCTGACAATTTGGCATCTTCATTTAAACCTTTTTCTCTCAGGATTTCCCCCGATTCAACACCTAAACCATTGAGTTGTAATGAGCGAATTGGCTGATTTTTGCCTTCTAATGCGGCGATTTCTCTAGGCTTTTCCGAACTGAGCAACACTAAACAACTATTGTGAGATAATTCTCCTACCTGTCTGAAGAGTGTGCCGTAATCTTCATATCCAGGTTTATAATTGCCAGCGAGTTGTCTGCTGCTATTTACCATTTGTACGTCATCGAGTATCAGCAGACAGCGGTATTTTTGCAAGTAGTCCAGTAGGGGCAAACCCCCCGTGGTTGCCCCATTCTCTGGGACAACAATGCCATCGGCATTTGGGGCGGGCACGGGGGCACCGCCCCTACTGAAGAATTGAATTATATTTGTTTGAAGTATTGACAGGAGTGGAGATGTGGCGAGACTTCGCCAGATGACGAAATCAAATTCATGTTTGATTTCATTGACAAGTTGTGCGGCGAGTGCGGTTTTGCCAATGCCGACTAGGCCTAGTATGGCGAGTAGGCGGGTGTTTTCTTGTAAAATCCACTGTTTGAGGGTGGTGAGTTCGGATGTGCGATCGTAGAAAATGCCAGACTTAGGCATTTCAGCTAAGAATTGACGCACTTTTGGTTCAGTGTTGCCTTTGTTTAGAGGTTCTTCATCGGTTGGTGAATTGGGGACTTTTGGGGAGTGTGAATTATTTTCACAGAAGTTGACTTCACCAATTTGTACAATATCTTTATTAAAGTTCCAGAGATTTGAGAATTTTACTTGCTCCAATCTGACTCTAAAATTTGCTTTATTGACTTCTTCGCCTAATACTTCTGATAGTAGCTTCCATAATGCAGAGGCAATATCTTTAATGTGACCTTCACTACAGTGAGATTCATCTGCTATTTTTGAGTATTTCTGACCTTGTAAAGTTCCCCGCAGTATCACCTCTTGCAGATTGTCTAAGTGTTTTCCCGTATTTATAAAAACTAGGTCGTCGGCAAGTTTTAAGACTTCTTGAACGTCCATAGGTCGGGTTAATGCTGGGGTTTTGCCTATTATATCCTACTCAATCCGACTTTTTCCGACCCGATCGAGTTTGTCCAGCTTTTTCTGGCGTGGGTAAATGGCAAATGATATAAAAGTGCTTACTTTATCCGACTTTTTCCGACTGGACAAGACTGAGATTTTAGAGTCACAATCATATTTAAGAAGCACTATTATAGCTTTTCCATAAAAAAAAAATGACTACACAAGCATTATCCCTCCCCCAAGCAAACTTAGAAATGGTTCTCTGGCAAGTAGATGCCGATTCAATGAGTAGTAGCGAGTTGTATGTCTGGTTAAATGATTGCGGCTTGCCCCACGAAGTCACCATCAGATTGCACGAGTTGGCTACCTACACGAAAAAATCTGGTAACAAAGTTTTGGCTGTAGGGAAAATTATTCTGCTCAAAATTATCGAGTTTGTCAAAGCACATCCTAATTTAGCTACGGGCATTGCTATAGGAGTTGCTGTGGGACTATTGGTACGTTCAGTACCAGTTATCGGCCCAGTGTTAGCGCCATTGGCAGCAGTGCTAGGTATAACTGTTGGTGCGATCGCTGGACATAGACTAGATCAAGGCTACCGTCAAGTAGATGGGATAGTTGGAGTAGCACAAGACATTATTGAACTCGCCAAATTGTTTTTTCAACTACTGATTGATGTTTTCAATGCAGTTTTTATCAACGTTATCACTGCTTAAATAAGAAAATTTGAAACAATCAGGAGGCTTAATATGTCAGGAAATAAAACCCTAACTAAGGAGCAAATCCTTAAAGCGATCGAGGAATTGGCAAAAAATCCAGATGATAAACTCGGAATTTTAGCTGAGATTGGGATTGGTGTGGTAGGTGCGGGTGCTGCTGCGGGTGCTGTTGCGGCTTTCGGCGGTACATCCATATTATTTGGGCTAATAGCGGTTGCACCCCCAGTAGGATTGGTTGTTGGCGCTGCTGCATTAGGTGCAGCAGCTCTCGTTGGAGCAAAGAGGATCATCTTTGATGGCAATTTCAACGAAGGGAAAAAAGCAGAAATGCTCCAACAGTTAAAAGAACAGCTAAGAGAGGTTGAAGCAAAAGAAAGAGCATCTAAGGTTAGAGACAGTGACAAGACAAAATTTATCGTTTCCTTGAAAGAACCAGTTAGGCTTAATCTAATTACCCCTCAAAGGGCTCAGGATTTAATGAGGGCTGTCGAAAGTGGTCAAATACCTATCACAGAGGCAATTAAGATGGTTCAGGCTATAGTTGAAGCAGCTAAACCCCAGTAGTCTTTTAAATCCACGACCTGAAAATGCTAAGCATAGGCTATGTTGTTCTGGTATTTCTGATAATTGACTTAGCTGCTAAAAGAGCGATCGCCCTTCTATTATTGAGGTACGATCGCTCTTTTTTTGAGTATCACTAATTCTGTTTCTCCAACACCATAGGGGATTTTTACCGCTTTGACAACCATTCATAAGAGAAGCTATAGCCAGTAGGAGAAAATCGGAGTGGGATAATTGGTATAATGAAAGAATCCCGATCGCAGACAACCCAATGGAATCTGATGAATGCAGTAACTGTGACCAATCACCAAATTTGGGATGAACTTGCTCAACTATTAGCACCGATAGCCCTGAATCACCTGATCGAGAAACATCTAGAATCCTGTAATTACAAAATACGCGGTTACTGGGATAGCAATAAGTTTTATGAAGAAATAGCTTTCATTCATCCAATCTATGCTGAGTTAATCAGCCGATCGATCGGCACAAATATCATCAACAACCATTGCACTTCTCACTGGATTAAACTTAAATTTTTACTCAAAGCCGATTTATCTGCTGGCGAAAACAACCTGGTTAGCGATGATGGCGATGATGAAATTGGCGAACTGACTTTAATTTTAGATGCCAATCTCAAAGTTATTGATGAAAACTGGTCGATCGATATCGAATCCCCTTTTGTTGTTGCCAAAATTCAGCCAGTTTGCAGCATTCTGCCTAAAGTGCGTGAAGGGTAGCTATCCCGTCGGGAATCGCACTTTAACTTAACCCTTTTCCTGCGATTGAATTTCATCGCCTGCAACGCTCTCGATGCCGCCTCAACTACGCTTGTCCACTCAGAAGATTTAATATACTCCTCATCAGAAACTCCTGTCCCCAACGCCTCAAAAACTAAGTCTATAGCCTGACAAACTGCTGAGATCAAACGGGCTTCTTTTTCATCTTCAATAATTACTCCGATTGCCGCATTCGGGTTTTCTGCCAACACAGTATCGTCGTAAAGAAAATGAACCGCCTCATCAAAACTGTCGCACTCAATACCGGGCGGATAATCGCTCTCTAGCCAAGCTTTCTGTTGATATTCTCTATCTGCCAAACTTCGGAGAGTTTCTAATAACTCCTCTCTCATTTTCGGATACTTTACCATACAACTTTCTCCTTTACTAAGGTGCGTACCAGGTTTGCCACTGCAACCATTCATCTAAAGGGATGTGAGCTTCTGTGGGACTATTTTTGATGCTACCTGCGATGGGTTGACCATTTTTACCGATAACTTGACCGTCTTTTCTAATAATAACGTGGTCTACCTGCTGAGAAGGAAAACTGCTATCTGCATCCCCTTTGTCAATCCTTACACCATTTCCCTGATTTGTAGGATCTCGCCACCGCCAACCTGGTTTCTTTTTGTTTGGCTGTGCATCGCCCCAGGATTCGGGTATTTTCTGGCTGGCTGCTTCTGGAAATGTCCAATCTTGACTTGAAATCACCTCGCACCTGGTTTATGCTTAATCCTGTTCCTAGACAGCAATTTTAGCACAGAGGATATATCGACCTTAAATAATTTATCACTAATATGAGTATTAACGATAAACTCAAGACCATCCTAACTCAGTTACGATCGCACTTCGAGCAACTCTACGGCGATCGGCTCACCCAAATGGTGCTCTACGGTTCCCAAGCCAGAGGCGATGCACGCCCCGACTCTGACATTGATATTTTAGTCGTCCTCAAAGGGCAAGTAAACCCAGGCGAAGAAATTAAAAGAACCAGCCACATTCGAGCCGATTTGTCGCTCCAAAATGATGAAGTGATTAGCTGTCTGTTTATGGACGAACAGCGATTTATACATTACAACGGACCTTTATTGAGGAACATTCGTAAAGAGGGAATAGCTTTATGAAGCCAGAACAATTAGACTTGCTCCTGAAAGCTCGTCAAAGTCTATCGGCGGCAAAGCTATTACTAAATAATGGTTTCCCAGACTATGCAGCATCTCGCGCTTATTACGCCATGTTTTACATTGCTGAGGCATTTTTAGATGGCGAAGGAATGTCATTTTCCAGTCATGCCACAGTGATTGGAGCTTTCGGCCGAGAATTTGCCCGTACAGGAAGACTTCCTGCTTAGTTTCACAGATTTTTAATCGATGCTCAAGACTTGCGAAATAGTGGGGATTACGGGGGACTTGATACTGTCACTGTCGAGCAAGCTGCGGAGCAAATTAACTGCGGCGAGCAATTTCTCGAATTAGCTGAAAATGCGATCGGCACTCTACCACCGCCCTAAAACGATATACTGAAATCCCCGACTTCTTCAGTAAGTCGGGGATATAAAACAAGAAAACAGCCCCTACTAATTAATGGCTACCCGCTCCAGCCGCCCGTTTAAACGCCTCATCCAACACTTCCGAAAGCGTCGGGTGAGTGTGAACTCGGAATGCTAAATTGTTCACAGACTCGCGCTGGGCGATCGCATTTGCCGCCTCCTGAATCAAATCCGCAGCGTGCAAACCGAAAATGTGAACTCCCAACAACTCCCCAGTATCTTTCCGGTAAATCACCTTAGCCATACCGTCGGTTTCACCCTCCGCAATAGCCTTAGAATTTCCCTTAAAATAACTCTTGACAGAACCGACCTCAAACCCTTCAGTTTTTCCTAACTCCTTCGCCGCAGGTTCAGTCATCCCCACATAGCTAATTTCCGGGTGAGTAAACGCCGCCGCCGGGATACTCAAATAGTCAACTTCGCGGGTACGGCCACAAATATTTTCTACTGCGGCAATTCCCTGAGCAGACGCAGAATGCGCTAACATCATCTTGCCATTAACATCGCCGATCGCCCACAAATTTTGCACCGGTTCTCCCGCCGCCAAAACCTGCATCTTATCGTTAACTGGGATATAACCGCGCATCGTTTCCACGCCAACAGTTTCTAACCCCAAATTCTTGCTCACCGGAACCCGACCAGTTGCTACCAAACAAGCGTCTACTTCCAAAACTTCGACAACTTCCTTAGTTTTGAAATCAGCTAATTCAATAATTACCGGCGAACCAGGAGTAATCTTCTTCGCCAAAACACCCACTTTTGTTTCAATATCGCGGGGTGCAATTAACACTCGTTCTGCCAACTTAGCAATATCCGGGTCAAAAGTCGGCATCAATTGGTCTAGAGCTTCAATCATCGTAATTTCGCAGCCCAGGGCCGTGTAAATATCCGAAAACTCCAAACCGATATAGCCACTGCCAATAATTGCGATCCACTTCGGTAGCGATTCCAACCTGACAGCATCGTCGCTGGTAAATACTGTTTTGCCGTCAATTTCTATCCCAGGGGGGACGAAGGGAATCGAACCGGGAGCGAGAATAATATCCTTGGCGGTAATAGTTTTCTCGCCTTTATCGGTTTCCACGGTAATTTTTTGAGCACTAGCAATTTTGCCCCAACCTTGGATGACATCGACGTTCAAACGTTTGAGGCTGTTGGTCAAGTCGCCGCGAAGTTTGCTAACAATAGTATTAGCGTGATTGGCGATCGCCCCGCGATCGAAATCCACACTGCCCAATTGAATTCCCAAAGTCTTGAGGTGGTGGGCATTCCGCAAATCTCGCACTCGCCCGGAAGCCGCCAACAGCGCCTTCGAGGGAATGCAGCCGCGGTTGACGCAAGTCCCTCCCATGTCCCCTGCTTCGATAATTGCCACTTTCAGCCCGCAGCTAACCGCGTGTATGGCCGCGCCGTGTCCGCCCACGCCAGCGCCGATAATTGCTAAATCGTAATCAAATCCCTGAGTCACCTTAAAATCTCCTAATGCCTTTGAAATCTTAGGACTCAAGCAAAAAACACCGTCTCTCCGTCCTTTCGGGGTGGCGCGTTGCCATCGCAACCTTTGAACAGCGGTAATAGTTGCATAAGTCCTGTCTCCTTATTCTCGACTAGACTAGGGTTAATTAGACAACGAAAGAGCCGTAACTGAGATTTTTTCAGGGTCAATGATTTTGAGCTGGGTCTACACAAAGTCTCAAATCACTCAGTAGGCGGGTGTAAAGTTAAATACAGTTTGAAGGCTGACAATGCCCGCAGCAGGTTTGATATTGGGGCAGCAACTTGGGCCGCAGGCATTCCCACCGCCCGGTTAAATTCTGTCCCCCTGCTTGTTTGAGTCGGTTTTCATGTCTAATATCTGCACGCGCCGGGGCGCACAGAGTTTGTTGGCAACTTTTGGACTCTATGGAGTGGCTTATGACGGATGACGATGACCAGAAAGATTTACGCCGGGCCTCGGCTCAATCATTTTTTGAGTCCCTGGATGAATTGTTCGATTCTATAGAATCGAACAGCAGTCAAGCTGCACAACCTAAATCTCCACCGCCTCCGGCTAAGTCTGCGAGTCAGTCTTCGAGTTTGCCGAAGAAGACTAGACCTGCGAAAATTAATTTGTCGGATTTTGAAGATGCGATCGCCGATTTGGAACAGTTTATCCAGAGTAAACACCAGAAACGCCCGGAATCCAATCAATAGTGCGATGACACATTTTCAAGTAATGACTGTTGAGTGTTGACTGTTGACGGTTGACTGTTGACGGTTGACAAGCGAAAAATTTTAGATTAATGTTTACGCTCCCAGATGAATCTGTGGAGTCAATTTTTAATGTCAAATTCGGTAGCAGAGGAATCATTCATCTCTCTGTTCTCTGACTCTGTGTCCTCTGCGGTTTAATCAGGCCAAAGCAAGCAGAATTGATATCAATCTCAAATCTCAAATCTCATAGCATAGAAATGATTCATCTCTCTGTTCTCTGACTCTGTGATCTCTGTGTCCTCTGCGGTTTAATCATTCCAAAGCAACCAGAATTTATATCAATTCCCAATCAAAATCGACGGGCTGTTAACGGTGCTTTCGGCTTGACCTGCTTAGGTTGCACCTACAAAACATTCACATTTGGTTGAGGATTGCTTTACAAGAATCAAGCCAGATAAATTATCTCAATTTACTATTAATAGCCTTGTTTTTAGGCTTTGACGGCTGCGGTAATTGCCTCGATCGCACTTCGATCGCACGATCGCCGATCGCACTCACAGGCAACTCCCATTCATCAATATCAATATCATTGCGGAACTTCACCGGAATATCAGCACCGTTAATAATAGCTCCCAACAGCCGCGGCCCAGATTTATGCGACTCCTCCTCCTCAGATTCCAGCAACTGATCTGCAGCCTCAGACAACATACTAGACAAAGTGTAACCAGGCCGCGCCACCAAAATCATACCGTCCGTGTACGGTTCCAACGTCAGCGCGTCGTTGCACTCGCTCAACGCCGGAGAATCCACAACCACAAAATCAAAGCGGTTGCGAACATCCTCAAACAATCTCCGCATTTCGCTTGATTCTAGTACGGCGGAGGCTTGCCGCAAAAAGCCGGGACTCGGCACAACGTATAGGTTCTCTACCTCTGGAACCAAAAGGACGCACTCGCTAATATTGCCGTAATAGTGCAAAGGTTCCACAGTCGCCAAAGGATCAGCAGCAATTTTCAAAGATTCAACGTTAGAAGGCGATCGCAAATCTGCTTCAATTAGCAAAGTCCGTTTACCCGATCGAGCCGATGCAATTGCCAAATTGTAAGCACTAAAACTTTTCCCCTCCAAAGGCGCCGCCGAAGTCAGCAACACCACCTTCACCGGTTTGTTCCCGATCCGGCGCAAATTAGTACGCAACCGCTCGTAAAATTCCAAATAGGGAGAATTTGCCTCCAAGGCCAGCGGCATTATTTCATCGCCGTAAAAATCAAACACCGTCACTTCAGGCAAAACTGCCAGTATCGGCACCTCTTTTTCCACCAAAGCCGCCCGCACTTCTTCCCAACTGTAAAACTTGCCGTTGAGCATCCCCAACAAAAATATCAACCCCCCGCCCAGCAGCAATCCCACAAATCCTCCCACCGCCAGCATCACGGGCAAACCTCTCTTGTTTGACTCAACGTCATCAGTTTGCGGCAATTGGGCGATTCTCAAACTCCCCGTTGTCTCAGCTACCGCCGCCTCAGCATCTACCAAAGCCGACTGCATCTTGTCGTAGAGAGCTTTTTTGAACGCCACTTGCTGGGCTAACCGCGCTTGTTCTAACTGCTTGTTGGGGATTGTCGCGTGTTCCCGACGCAATTCTTGTTCAGTTTTCTCGATTCCTTGGAGTTGCTGTTGCACCGTATCCCGCTGCGTTTGCAAAGCAATCAAAGTTTGAGCTAACTGCTGTCTAGCCGGATCTAAAGAAGAGTCTACCCGAATTCGATCGGCACTTCTGAGCGGAGCCGCCACCCCGTTACCGCCTAGTACCTCAGACTGCCGCTGCTGCAACTGCTGCTCAAAAGCAAGTTTTTGTTTAAGCAATTCCACAATTTTCGGGTGTTCCTCCTGCAAGTCGCTGCGGAGAATTTTGAGCTGAGATTCGATCGAAAACAATTGCACTCGCAGTTGGGCAATAATTGGATCGGCAGAGAGTGCTTGAGCGACGTAAGCTTGCTCCACATTCAATCCCAAGCGATCCTGCAAACTGTTAATTTGAGCTTCAATTCCTCCCAACTGCACGCGAAGTTGCCGCTGCTGCTGTTGGCTGCTGGTAATCGCTTGCGGCAGTGCACCGCTCTGAGCTGCTAAAATTGAAGTTCCTTCTCGTTTTTCGTAGGCTTCAAGTTTTGCTTCCGTGTCTCTAAGTTCCTGAGTTACTGTCGGCAAACGCTTGTTAATTTGGGCGATCGTCTCACGCAGTCTAGAAGTATTAATACTTTTGCTGTGTTCCACCATTTCGTACATCAGCGTCTTTACTACCGCTTCTGCTTTTTTGCGATCGGCATTTTTATACAATACTTGAATCAAAGCGCTGGGGTCATTATTCTTACTGGGCATTTTTATCTGCACATCTTTTCCCAGCTTTTTAGCCAAAGCTTCTACTTTTTCCGCTTCTTCTTTGTTTAATTTTCCTTCGGGTTTGATGAGTTTTTTCGCTGCTGGTTCAACCACCCTTGTATCCAGCAGCATATCTTTAGTTATTTCTTGTCCTTCCTGTTGGATTTTAGTAGTAGTAGATGAAAAAATCACGCTCGGTCTGTCGTAAGCAAGCGTACCTATTGCAACGTAAACTGGCGCAGGCTTTGGCTGCATGGCAACTACCCCCGACACCCCCACAGTCACCGCGAGAGTAGCCAGTCCCACCCACTTGTATTGGTCGAAAGCAATTAAATAACGTTTAACAACTGATAAAGTCATGACGATTT
Source organism: Microcoleus sp. AT3-D2 (assembly GCF_036705715.1). NCBI lineage: Bacteria > Bacillati > Cyanobacteriota > Cyanophyceae > Oscillatoriales > Microcoleaceae > Microcoleus > Microcoleus sp. AT3-D2. Next base: position 55,149 of record NZ_JAUBVE010000002.1, read on the forward strand.
TAGATTTTAGATTTTAGATTTTAGATTGCTAAGTGTTAACGATAACTAATGATTGCGGACTAATTCTACAAATCCCCCAAAAACCTTAGAACTTTCGGTCGGTGATTAAAACCCATATCGCCTAAGTCATTCTCCATCTTAAATCTTAAATCTTAAATCTTAAATCTAAAATGGTATGACTACCTCTCATTACGTGATGGGCCAAACAAATCTGTTACCCCATTTCTCAACTGCTCAAAGAACAGAATAAATCCCAAAGTATCCCGGAATGGTCGAGTAAAAGTATTGATTACATAACCAATGCGCTCTACCAAATTCCTACCAATCACAATCACATCATTATCTTCGAGCATCGGGTTCTGAGAAACATTGCCCTCCAAAGCAGCTTTAGCATCTATCGAACGGTTGATTGCTCTACCTTGCTTTTCGTCGAACCGAATCAGGGCTATTTTTCGCAAGTCAGCAAGATTAACAGGCAAGTTGTTGAGAGCATCCAAAAACCGACTGCCATTTTCAACATAGAACGAGGTCAAACCACCACTAGCGTAACTCAAAACTCGAACGTAGATCCTGGGCTTAATCAAAGTAGACCGCGAAACCAGAGCTTTATCGTAGTCTAGGTTTTTGGTACTAGCGTCCAATTCCGGGATGACAATCACATCTCCCGATGCCAAAGGAAAATCGAACAAATCGTTACCGTTTGCTAGGGGAGTGTAGAGGTCGATTGGTTCCTCCACCGAGGAGCCGTCCATCAGCGTCCGCCGCACTCGCACCTCCCGCAAATCGGCTTTTCCCGTGACTCCCCCCGCAATCGCCAAAGCAGCCGAAATTCGACCAGAACCCGCAGGAAGCGTGTAAAAACCCGGTTTGCTGACTTCTCCGGTGACAGTGATTTGGACGGGGACAGCAGCAGCAGCGAGGCTGTACCTGGATGCCAAATCTCGATCGGAGTTGCGATCGGGCGTAACCTGTTTATACGGTACGACGATCGCATCTCCATCTTCCAAACGCAAATCCGGCGGAGCAATACCAGTTTGCAACGGTGTCAAAATATCAACAACTTGCTCCGCGACAGCACCTCCCGGCAGAGTCCGCCGCACCCGCACCGCCCGCAGTTCCGCCGTAGGATTAGTCCCAGCAGCAGCAGCCAGAGCCGCAGGAAGCTGGGGGGTTTGCAGCGGATAAAAACCCGGTCTGGCAACTTCCCCCGTCACCGTCACCACTACGGGGCGCTGAACCAGCAAAGCAGCCGAGACTTGAGGATTTTTGATAAATTGGCCAAAGCGCTCCCGGAGGCGCTGCTGTGATTCTTCGACAGTAAGGCCGCGCACATTTACTGTTCCGATTAGCGGCAGTACAATTACCCCTTCAGGGCTGATTGCACCCGTAAAACCTAGCTCTGGGAAGCGCTGAACTTGAACAGAAATCTGGTCTCCCGGGCCCAGGCGGTAGGGCCGATTCCGAAAAGCTGGGTTAATATCCCGGTTGAAATTCGCAGGCGGCGGTGGCGGTACAGGCAATGGCGGTGGCGCCACGAGTCGCTCGTCTCGTGGAACAACAGATTGAGCTAAAGCCGTTTCCGAAAAATTTTTGCTATTAAAACCCCAGAATACAGCAGCAAAAGATAGAGTCCAAGCCGTTGAATACAGACCTGCCAAGGAAAAAGCGAGGCGATTTTTAATAGTGGATTTTTCCCGCATTTTCAGAGGATTTAAAAAAGTAATATTTTGAATAATGACCTGACTGGTAAGTTTCATCTAAATATAGCGACAAGAAAAAACAATAAGATATTTTACGGGCGAGTTGAATCCGGATATTTACTAGGAAGCAGTTGATTTTGGCAACACCCGCCCACCCCCTAGGCTGATTTATTTGCACCTACCTGCTTACTCAAAGCGAAAAGTTTCTGTAATTAATTTAGCCTGGACACTTTCGGCAAGAGATTCCAGCAATGGTTGAGCTATCTTAATCTCGCCCTGCGGTTGAATGGGAAGGATGATACTGACAGCAACCCAAGAGGCGCGGCGGTTGGAGAGTCTAGCAATGCTGTCTTCCCAAAACCAGCGACTGGTTGCTGGAGAACCGCCGTTAGGCCAAGCGTACCACTGCACGACAGCAAAAGTTTGTTGGGGAGTCCAGCTTCGGAAAAACCTCGCCTCGACATTAGGCGGTGGCTGGCCGGGTATTGGTGCTAATTTAACTGTAAACCTCAAAGTACGATGAGAATCAGTTTGCCATCGGTGAAATCCATCGATATCTAGCCATTCCACTTGGGGCTGGTTTTTGGGGTAATTTTGAGGCAACAGCAATAAAATAGCAATTGTTTTATCCTTTTTAATTTCTTGAACGAACCATCTGTGAGTGCCAATTTGGACGTTATTCTGAACGGCTATAACCTGCCACCCAGGAATTTTTATCCCGTTTTGGCGCAAACTTCTTAATTGCTTGAGATTGGCAAGGGTTGGCGGGTTTGTCCAAGGCCATCTTCCGGTCACGTAGCCAGGAATTGCAACTGCCCCAACTAATACCAGCAAAAACACCAGTACCATAATTTTAGATAATTGATACCGCCGCAGTAGTTTCTGTGCTGAAATCATCTGTTTCATTAATTGCCAGACTGACTAGGGAAATACTTTTCCATCCCGTTGAGGATAAGTACCAATAATCCTAGTATACAAGCAGAATACAAATCTCCGCCCCATCCGGCGTGTAGCCAAGTAAAAAGCGCCTCTCTGTCGGTTCCGTGAAAGTAAGTTAGCAAAGTATTGCGAAAAATGTTGGACGTGATGCTAATAATGGATGTACTCACTAAAAACAAAAGGCTTTTTTTGCCCGAGTTCCAAACTCCCGTCCAATCCAGCAGAATTAAGCTGACGTAAAGACTGGTAAACAGCATTTTTAAGCCTGCACAGTGTGGAGCAACTTCTACAATGCGCTCGTTTACGTACAGATAAATTTCTTCCACTCTCACGTTGATACCAACCTTAATTAATATCCAGCCTGATGTTTCAGCAATGAATTGCTGTAAGGGCAAGGCGTAGGGTTCTATGAGGTAAGGAATGTGGTTCGGCGAGGCCAGAAATACGAACAAAAGCGGCATCGCCTGCAATTGTAAGCCGGGAATTCCTTTTAAAGATAAGCAAATGCTGGCGAGCATTATGGGGAGGGATAAATTTACTAAATCGCTCAAGCGACTCAGATAAAAAAGCGTAGCTAGTACCAGCAAAAAGCCTCCCAAAGGATGCGGTGAGTTGGGTAAGCTGCGCCAGCACTTTCGGTTCATCCAAGCAATATAAGCTGCGTAGGGCAAACCAATTAGTCCGTGGCTGAAATATTCGTGTTCGAGGCTGATGCTTTTGTTGAGCCAGCCGTCGTACCAGTGTACTAGCAGGGGGGCGTACAGCAGCACTAGGAGCGCCGTGATACCTTCCCCCAGGAGGTATCGCTTGAAAACAATGCGAAATTTGCGCTGGATGTGCATGGTTTGAGAAGTTTTAAGATTGCCGCGCTGGATTCGCAACGCTTTGGGGTTTTAAACTGTCAGTTAAAGATTTGTTAATTATCCACAAAAACGCTTTGATAACCGCACCCTACTGCTTGAAACACCTCTAGCATAAATTTTATGAACAATTAGCAATTCAATGATAGTACGATCGCCCGAACAACTTGCTCGATCTGAGTATTGCTCAATCCGGGATACATTGGCAATGATAAAATCTGTTCGCACAGGGTTTCTGCGTGGGGAAAGTCGCCGCGATTGCCTAAGTTTTGGTAGGCGGGTTGCAGGTGACAAGGTACGGGATAGTGTATACCTGTTTGAATGCCGTGTTGGGCGAGTTTTTCCTGAAGGGTGTTGCGGTCGATCCTCTTCGAGGGCTTCGCTAACGAGCTTTCCTCAGTAATTCGGATAACATAGAGGTGATAAATGTGACCCCTGCTGCTGTGGTTGGCGATGGGTACAATGCCTTTGTGTTTCAGGGGTTCTAATAGAGTATTGTAGTGTTGGGCGGCGGCGGTGCGATCGCGATTCCATTTTTCTAAATAAGGCAATTTAACATTGAGCACGGCGGCTTGCAAATTGTCGAGACGGCTGTTGCTACCGATTTCTGTATGCAAATATTTGCTGGGTGCTCCGTAATTGCGGAGAGTTCGCATTTTTTGTGCGAGCTCTGCATCATTAGTAATTAACATCCCGCCGTCGCCAAAAGAACCGAGGTTTTTGCTGGGGTAAAAGCTGAATGCTGCTGCTTTACCAATGGAACCTGCGCGGTATCCTTCTCTTTCGGCTAAGTGCGCTTGGGCGGCATCTTCAAATATGATTAAATCGTGGCGATTCGCAAAATCTAAAAGCTGCCGGGGCGATACCATTTGACCGTAGAGGTGTACGGGAATAATTGCTTTAGTTTTCGAGGTAACTGCTGTTTCGGCTGCTGTGAGGTCAATCAGGGCGGTTTCCGGGTCACAATCTACAAGAATAGGTATAGCTCTGGCTTGGAGAACGGCGATCGCAGTGGCGATAAAAGTGTTAGCGGGTATGATTATTTCGTCGCCCGGATTAATGCCGCAAGCTTGGAGTCCCAGAGCGATCGCATCTGTTCCGCAAGCCACTCCTACGCCGTATTTTACTCCTGAAGCTGCTGCAAATGCTGTTTCAAATTCGGCGAGTGCTTGGCCTAAAATAAAATCTCCTTGCTCGATAATTTTTCCAATTGTTTCTGTTATTTGATATTGGATTGGTTGGTGTTGCAGGGAGAGGTTGACAAATGGAACTTTTGGCGGGCGACTACTCATACATCAGAGGAATACTAATTATTTATATTAACATTTAAGTGCGGATATCTTTTATTTTTTTTTAACCGCAGAGCGCGCAGAGGGCGCAGAGGGCGCAGAGGAAAAGAGGAAGAGAGGAGAAAGCCGATCGCACTTTTCTGGAGCTGTCAGTTAAATCAAACTTTTTCTGTAATATAGAATCAGATAATTTTCCAGCAATCAAACTCATGGAATACAAAAAACTAGGCGACAGTGACTTATCAGTATCTGAAATCTGTTTGGGTACGATGACTTATGGCCAGCAGAACACCGTTGCAGAAGCGGCCCAACAGCTCGATTTTGCGATCGATAGAGGCATCAACTTTATCGATACGGCCGAAATGTATCCTGTCCCTGGAAAGGCGGAAACTCAGGGAAAAACAGAGGAATATATCGGCGATTGGTTGGCGAAACAGCAGCGGGATAAAGTCATTATAGCGACTAAAGTAGCGGGGAGAAGCACTCGATTAAAGTGGATTCGGGAAGGGAAAAATCAGATCGATCGCCCAAATGTCGAAAAAGCCCTGAATGACAGCCTGAAGCGCTTGCAAACTGACTACATCGACCTGTATCAGATCCACTGGCCCGATCGCTACGTGCCCTTATTTGGCGCGCCGGATTACGACATCGCCCAAGAACACGAAACAGTACCGATTTTGGAACAGTTAGAGGTATTTACTGACTTAATTAAAGCTGGGAAAATCCGCTATTTTGGTTTGAGCAACGAGACGCCTTGGGGTGTTTGCGAGTTTTGCAATTTGGCCGAAAAACACGGTTTGCCGAAAGTTGTTTCGATTCAAAATGCTTTCAGTTTGAGCAATCGGACATTTCACCTAAATTTAGCAGAAACTTGCCGCTTTAAGAATGTGGGATTGATGGCTTATAGTCCTTTGGGATTTGGGCTGTTAACGGGTAAATACTTGAATGGAATACCGGAAAATTCGCGGCTGGCTTTATTTGCGGGATTTGGTCAGCGTTACGATAAAACTAATCTGAATGATGCGGTGAAAGCGTATGTTGAAATTGCGGGTAAACATGGGATAAGTCCGGCGCAGATGGCTTTGGCGTATGTGCGATCGCGCTGGTTTGTAACTAGCACTATTATCGGTGCAACAAGCCTCGAACAGTTGGAGGAAAATATCGCTAGTTTGGAGGTGAATTTGGATAAGGATATCATAGCAGAAATCGATGCGGTGCACGCTAAGTATCCGAATCCGACACCCTAAGTTTATTAGTAGGTTGGGTTGAGGTAACGAACCCTACGTTTCACTTCGCCCAACTTACCACTTTTCTAATATCATGTATGTTGTCCAAATCAATAAAATAGAGAAGTGGCAGAAATTGTCGAACAGTTTATAATAGATTCAAGCAGAGAAGTTGGGAGCGGTTGTGAATGGACAGGTAGCGGAACCGAACCGCAGTGGAACAATTCTAAATCAATGAAAGCCTACGATCATATTGCTCGCCATCATGGGCCTAAACTGAAAGCCAACAGATTGATCGGAAGAGCAGCAAGCACTAACGATGACCAAGGACAATGGCTAAATGCGGAGGATTGGATCGTAGCCGAGCAATTAGTACCCAAATATCGAGGAGAATACATTATTGATTTTCATCGTCCTATAGGTAGAGTTTACCATCCCGATCTAAGGATAACTCAAAACGTCACTCGCGCTTTTATTCAAAGGGATTTTGATGGAACTCTCAATAGTGGTTATCCTATAGCTGAGGGTGTCAGTCTGCGACAATTAAATAGGAGTAGCAGCCATGAATAGCAGTCATAAATTTAATTTTCAACTAGCAGAACGTTTCTTAGAAGACTGGGCAGATCCTCCAGAAGATCCATTAGGGGAGCTTTCTGATTTTGAAATGGGATGGCGATGTTTCTGCTTTGAACACAACCATAAAGTTTTTATAGAAATAGGTGACGCTCAAAAAGAGGTATTTTTAGATCCCGATATTTGTATGATGATTGAAAGTAACTTTCCCAAAGAAATTGCTAAGCTATCACAAGGTCAAAAAATAGTAATAACTTTTTCTGAGAGTTGGTTTATTATTACGTTGCTACCTACGGACGATCGCATTAGCTGTACTTTGAGCAAGTTTGGAACTTCCTGCTGGGAAAAGCATTTTGAGTTCGATCGCACTCACGTATTAGATGTGCTCAGAGGTTTTCTTCAGGAAGTGATGCAGCTAGCTGTAGATAAGGGTTACATCACGCTGGAAGAGAAGGATGAGTTTATTAGTCCGGCTTTTGCTAGCAGTACGGATGCTGTGGTATTAGGCAAGTAGTTGGTTTGGGTGGTGTGAAGGGCGATCGACCTTTTTTAATATAATGACGGACAAGTTTCAATCCCTAATAAATATTTAGGTTAACTGCATTTTTAAAAGTTCCGTCCCACATCTTGCTAAATGTATCGGTTTCAATCCCTAATAGAGATTTAGGTTAATTGCCACTTAAAAACGCAACCAGTTGCGCTTTTAACAGAGAATAAAGCTGCTTCAATCCCTAATCGGGATTTAGGTTAATTGTGGCTATGCAGGATTTAACGCTAAATACCCGCTTTGCGGTTTCCCTTATTAATTAAGTTAATTAATACCTAATACCTCACATTCAATTAGTATCTTATTTCCTCTCCTGTTTCGTTTTTCTCTATCCCGTTCTGCTTTCTTGGTAACACAGGAGCGAGAAAAAAAACAATAACTTATCCTAAACTTTTGATTGACTACTAGCCAGCTAATGTGCTAATAATAAATAAAGAACGTCCTTACTACTTGGAGGTGTTAGGGACGCTCTATTCAAACCATGAATTCTAGAACGGTAGCATTGAACTGCATTAAGCCGTTCTCAGGATTCAGGATGTTATTTAATTTATGCAAAACAATGATACCACAGAATCAGGCGCGATCGCTACTCGAAAAGCTGCTCGATCATCCTCATGGTTGGGAGATAGCCCGTATGGTTTATGGATCGCACCCAAACAGTCAAGAGCTTACACCATCGGATATTCAGCGCGATCTGCAAAAACTCAAAGACAGAGTGACTACCTTAGAACGCTTACACTCTGAGGATGAGGATCGGAAAGATAAAAATCTTGGATGGGAGTACGAGTCAGATTCCTGGGATAACAATGTTCATCAAAAGCAGACTCCTTGGAACGCGAATATGCAGCAGATAGACTAGGAATCTAATAGAAAGTACGATCGCCCTTCCCCTCCAAAAAATAGGACAATGGTAAAGGGCGATCGCACTTCACCTAAATGCTTAATACGATCGCACTTTTTCCTGTTTTTCCTGCAAAAAGTCTGCAAAGTCGCAGACTTCAGCAATTCATCAGCGTTAATCTGCGTGCATCTGCGGTTAAAAACTCCCCTCCATTCCCGGACAAAAAGCTTAATGTCCCAATAGCTTATCCCGCAAATGCTTAATCCGATCGCGCAATTTACCCGCCTCCTCAAACTCCAACTTCTTCGCCGCCGCCTTCATCTGCGCTTCCAACCGCCCGATTAACTGAGGAATCTCATCCAAAGATAACTCATTTACCTGTTCGTAAACCTCCTCCAACTGCTGAGAATTCAGCTTGCGCGACACATCCAAAAATGCCAAAATCGCATTACTCGATCGCTTTTTCGCGATCGGCTGCGGCGTAATCCCGTGCATCTTATTGTACGCTAGCTGAATCCCCCGGCGTCGATCCGTTTCGTCGATCGCCTTAACCATACTATCCGTCAAATTATCCGCGTACAAAATAGCCTGTCCCTGAACGTGCCGCGCCGCCCTTCCAATCGTTTGAATCAACGAACGTCCCGATCGCAAAAACCCCTCTTTATCCGCATCCAAAATTACCACCAGCGAAACTTCCGGCAAATCCAAACCTTCCCGCAGCAAGTTAACACCAATCAATACATCAAACTTACCATCCTGCAAATCTTGGATAATTTCGATGCGTTGAATCGACTGAATTTCCGAGTGCAAATACCGCACTCTAATAGCCCTTTCCTGCAAATACTCGGTTAAATCTTCCGCCATCCGCTTGGTTAAAGTCGTCACCAAAACTCGCTCGTCCCGACTTACTCTCTCCTTGATTTCCCCCAACAAATCATCAATTTGTCCTTCCGTCGGGCGCACGAAAATAGTGGGATCTATTACTCCTGTAGGGCGAATTACTTGCTCTGCAACTCTGCCTTCAGATATCTCCATTTCCCAATCCCCAGGCGTAGCAGAAACAAAGATGCACTGATTCTCTTTTGCCCAAAATTCCTCTGCTTTTAAAGGGCGGTTATCTGCCGCGCTGGGCAAGCGGAAACCGTGTTCAATTAATACTTTTTTCCGCGCTTGGTCGCCGTTGTACATCCCCCGAATTTGTGGCACTGTGACGTGAGATTCATCTATCACCAACATCCAATCTTTCGGGAAATAATCAATCAAACATTCTGGCGGTTCCCCCGCATTTCTCCCTGCTAAATGCCGCGAATAATTCTCGACTCCGTTGCAGTAACCTACCTCGCGTAGCATTTCCAAATCGTAGCGAGTGCGCTGTTCCAACCGCTGAGCTTCTAAGAGTTTACCCTGTTTTTCAAATTCTGCCAGTCGGTCTTCTAATTCGAGTTCTATTCCTTGGCAAGCAGCCTCTAATTTATCTTCTGCGGTGACAAAGTGGCGCGCTGGATAGATATTTAAAGCCGTTGAACTTTGCAGGATTTTACCTGTTACGGGGTCAACATAGCGAATGGCATCGATTTCATCCCCGAAGAATTCAACGCGAATAATTCTATCTTCATAAGCGGGGCCGATTTCCAAAACATCGCCTTTGACGCGAAATTTGCCTCTGCCTAAATCTATGTCGTTGCGGCTGTATTGGACGTTGACTAAATCTCGCAAAACTTGCCGCTGGTTTACTTCCATTCCTACTCGCAAAGGAATAGCAGCTTTCAGGTATTCTGCAGGCATTCCCAAACCGTAGATGCAGCTAATTGAAGCAACTACAATTACGTCGCGGCGTTCAAAGAGCGATCGCGTGGCGGAGTGCCGCAGCATATCTATCTCGTCGTTAATTGCTGCTGTTTTCTCAATGAAAGTATCGGTGACGGCGATGTATGCTTCAGGTTGGTAGTAGTCGTAATAACTGACAAAGTATTCGACTGCATTGTTCGGGAAAAAATTTCGCAGTTCGTTGCACAGTTGGGCGGCCAGGGTTTTGTTGTGTGCTAGAACTAAGGTGGGTCTGCCGATTTTTTCAATCACCGAGGCAATGGAGAAGGTTTTACCCGTACCTGTGGCACCGAGTAAGGTTTGAAATCGATCCCCGGCTTCGATGCCTTTGACGAGTTGGGCGATCGCTAGCGGTTGGTCGCCTGTGGGCTGGAAGGGCGCTTGCAATTGAAAAGATGCTGCCGCAGTTACCATAGGAAAATGTAGCTATTACCCATAAATCTTAACAAAAATGCAGAGATTCTGCAATTTCGTTAAAAAAATAGTTAGACTTTGTAATATTATTTTAATCATCGGCCGAAATAGCAAGCAGAAAGCCCACAAAAGCAGTTGTCCGAACCCAGCAATCAACAGCAATACGCGAGGAAAAGAATTATGGATACGAGCAACACAGGCACAGGCAAAGGCAAAGCCATCGCCCGCCGCGGCAAAGGCAGTTCCAAAACCCAAGCGACAGAACCCACGGATGCCAAAGCAACAGGAATTCAGCTTTATCGGCCTCAACTCATGCATGACAACCGCCCCGTCGGCCCTGACGATTTTACCATCAGCGAGACCGTCTCGATATCGGGGAACCGCCCGATCGGCACTAGCACCCTGCACCTCAGCGAAACCTACGGCATTGTAGGCAATCGCCCAGTCGAATCCAGCGACTTTGAAGTGGTTGGTACACTCGGCAATCGCCCGATCGGCTCCAGCGCCATGCAAGTCAGCGAAATGTTCAGTATGTCTGGTGCCCGCCCTATTGGCATGAGCACTCTGCACATTGATGAAGTTTACTCCACAATGGGAGGAAACCGCCCCATTGCCTCAAACGAAATTGACGATAGCTCGGCATTAATGGGCTTCTTAGATTAATTAGTCAGTTGTTAGTTGTTAGTTGTTAGTTGTCATCTGCTACCAATAACTAATAACTAATAACTAATAACCACTGCCAACAGTCAACTAACTACTTCCCGATACCCTGATATTTACTCAATAAAGCAGCAAAGCGCTTGTAATCCACAGGCTTCCTCAAATACTCCGCCGCTCCCAATTCCAAACCCTGATTTTGGTCATCCAAAAAAGTTATCATAATCACCGGAATATCAGCCAAATCCGGATCGGCTTTCAAGGTAGACAGCACTGCCCAGCCGTCCATACTCGGCATCATCACGTCCAGAATAATTGCGTCCGGCAGCAACTCCTTAGCCAACAGTAGCCCCCCTTGACCGCTAGCCGACGATCGCACCCGAAATCCATCTTTCGACAAGCAGCGGGTCATCAAATCCCGCGCGTCTGGATCGTCGTCAATCACCAGCACAGTAGCAGCATCAGGCAGATCCAGCGGTTGCGATCGCACTGCTTTTTGCTTCGCTTCAGTCGTCGCTACACTCGTTTCTAACTCCTCGCAAGACTTCGGCTGCATTTGTGCGATTTCTCGATCGTCCGGTGCTTCTTTCGGGTTTGTAACCGCAATCGGCAACCGGATCGTAAAACTAGAACCGCAATCAAATTCGCTCTCAACCGTAATGTCCCCACCCATCATCTGGCAAAACTTCCGGCTAATTGTCAGCCCCAAACCGGTGCCGCCATACCTGCGGGTAGTAGAATCGTCCGCTTGAGTGAAAGCTCCGAACAACCTCGACACCTGATCTTCAGTCATTCCGATGCCGGTATCTGTGACTTGAAAAACGATCAAAGGCTGTTGACACCTAGAAGGATCTGCCGAGAGTTCTTCGGAGTTGCCGATCGGCAAAACCTTCCCTTCTTCCTTCCAAACATTAATCGTAATTTTGCCTTGATCGGTAAACTTAGCAGCATTGCTCGCCAAATTTAATAGCGCTTGCCGCAGCTTCGACGAATCGGAGTAGATCGTGCCAATATTGCGATCGCAATTGACGATCAAAGTATTGCCATTTTTCCCTAGCATTGGTTGAACAGTAGTGACAACCTCCTCGATCAAATTCCACACCTCAAAAGTCTCCAAAAAAAGAGTCACCTTTCCTGCTTCAATTTTAGAAATATCCAGGATGTCACTAATAATGGTGAGCAACTGCTTGCCTGCCATATTAATGCTTGCCAAATCCATCACAAACTCTTCTTCGCCGAGTTCCAGAGCCTCTTCTTGCAGCAGCTCGCTATACCCGATAATCGCATTCAAAGGCGTCCGCAACTCGTGAGTCATATTTGCCAAAAAAGTGCTTTTCGCCCGGTTGGCAGCTTCGGCAGCATTCTTAGCAACTTCCAATTCCTCCGATCGTTCCTCTAGCTGTCGCTGCCGCACTTCCAAACCCTTGAGCAAACTGCTGATTTGCTGAGCCATTGTATTGAGAGTAGAAGATAGCACCCCGATCGCGTCATTAGAAACCACCGGCGATCGAGCGGTCAAATCACCGCTGGCCATCTGTTCGGCAGTTTCCCGCAGCAAGCCGAGATTCCGAATAATTGCTGACACCGACACAAAAGCCACTATCCCGGCGATCAAACTCAAACCCAAAGCCCCCATCAGCCAGTGCTGAGTGCGGCTCGCCACCCAGAGAGTTTGCTGCACCAGCACCGCCATTGCTGCCTCAGAAACCCCCGCCGGAGCTGAGGCAGCCTCTATTGCCAGCAAATAGTTCTTCATCTCTACAGAACCCATCCACCCGACTCCCACCGCCATCCAAGTTATCAGTACCAAGATGACAAACAGCCCGCTCAAAGACGCCCGAGTTCCCAGAGAAATCCCCCTCGTAGCAAGTGCCGCCGCCCAGGGATAGCCCTTGAGAAAAGGATCTGGCGGAACCGGTGCGCCGGAATTCCAAATCTCCTCAATTTGACCGTCCACCCTCACCTTGCCAATCCGCACTGTTTTCCAAATATGCTGAGTTTGGTCATCTATTTTTACCTTGCCCGAAGGCGCTGCCAACTCAATATTTTTAGCAGCCGCCCTGACTTTAACCACATTTGTCGAACCCGCTTTTTCTACTGCTTGCTTCCACAGGTAAACGCCCAAATAAGCTGCTTCGATCGGGTCATCCGTGACTCGATTTTCCCCGTATCGGGCTTTATAAGCCTTGACAAATTTACGATTTTCCGGTGTATCCACCGTTTGAAAATAGTTCCAAACCACCAAATGTCCAGCAATATTGGATGGCCCGATCGCCCGCACTTCCTCTTCTGCTACGCTGACCGACATCACGGGCAAATCCTCGGGTTTCACGCCAGCTTCCCGCAACTTTTGGAAAAAAGCCACATTGCTGTCGCCGTTGAGAGTGTTGAGAATAGCATCCGGTTTCACTGCTAAGATATGTGCGATCGCCTCGCCCACATCCCTCGAACCCAGCGGCAGATAAACTTCCCCCGCCAACTCTCCCCCCAGTGCCGCCAATTGAGCTTTCACAATCCGATTTGCCGTCCGAGGAAAGATATAGTCCGAACCCAACAAAAAAATTTTCCGCTTCCCCTGTGCCAGCAAATAATTCACCCCAGGCACAATCTGTTGGTTCGGGGCAGCACCAGTGTAGAAAATATTCGGACACTGTTCTAGCCCTTCATACTGCACCGGATAGAACAGCAACCCGCTGCCGTGATCGAAAGCCGGCTGTACAGCTTTGCGGCTCGCCGAAGTCCAACAGCCAAATACCACTGCCACCTGCGCTTCTAGGAGCAATTGCTTAGCTTTTTGAGCAAAAGTTTGCAAATCGCTGGCTCCATCTTCTATAACCGCTTCCAAGGGGCGTCCGAGCACCCCTCCCGCGGCATTAATTTCCTCAACAGCCAACAGCGTCGCATCTTTAACTGAAATTTCGCTGATGGACATCGTGCCCGTCAGGGAATGCAAAACGCCTATTTTGATCGGCTCACGAGTCGGGCCGGCTGCTTCGAGAGGGTTACTGCTCCTTGCTCCCATAGGGTTTTAGATAATTTTTACCGAAAAATGGGGTTTAAAGCCCCGCACTTAAGTGCGGCTTTTATCTAGGAGTTTCCTTGATAAAAAGTGCTGAGGTTTCATGTAATCATATCATGATAGTAAGAAAAGCAAAGCTAAAAAATGGAACGAAAGACCAATACTGTGCACTTTATGAAGCCATCCGAACAGGCGAGTTCATTAGAAACAAAGCTGTCAGATTTTGGATGGACAACGCAGATGTTAGTAAAGCCATCTTGTACACACTCTGCAAAGATATTATTGCCGGCATAGCGCTTTCGTGAAAAAGCTCTATTCAGCCGCCCGTCAAGCCAGTGCGGAACGCGCTTGGGCTTCTATATCTAGCTTCTATAGCCGCTGTAAAAAAGGCGAGAAAAGGAAGGGTTATCCCAAATTCAAAAAGCATTGTCGCTCTGTAGAGTACAATGTGTCAGGCTGTAAACTAAGCTGTTGCACATTTAAACAGTGATACAAGCATTACCCTTGTTTTTGATTTTTTGCTACATTTAATTATTAATAGTCCTTCTTTTAAGAGACGATGCCATAAAGACTCTAGCTCTTCAATTGATGTAAATAACCTATTAGCACTATATTCTTTGGTCGAAGGCCATACTAATTCAATTAAGTTATAGTCGGGTCTGTATTCGGGAAGAAATTATAAATAAATATTAGGCATTTCTGTTTCATTTTTTTTCAGGTACTCTTCTTTCTTATGAAAACTAGCATGATCAAGAACAATCACTATTTTTGCTTTTTTTTAGCCACTTATGAGGCTTGATTACCTGTTTCTACCTAGCTATTTATAAAAAAAATGAGCATTTGATAAAAATCATGTGCATTACCTTTCTTGATTAACTATACCCACTTTTTTCATCTAAATACCTCACTCCTCCTATTACATTAACTCTTCCCTTTCTTCTGTATCCTCTGACATTTTTTCGGCTGCCTTTTTTACACCATTTCTCTTTTTTTGTGACTCTTAAACTAAATCCAATATCGTCCCAAAACCAGGCATATAATCTTTCTAGAGTTAATTTTTATATTTTCAAATATTCGGATAATTTTATTTGAAAAGCTGTTCTTGTTTCGGGATTGGTCTGGGAATCTAGGCTAGACTTTGCCCAAAGGTAAACATACTTTTTTTCTTTAATATCCTCCGAACTTTTCCTCCAATTAATTTTATTCCTGTGGATTTCTCTAAGTATATTGCTAATCTCTGCGCTGTCCATCTGACAAAATCATCTCCTAATTCTTGAGAGTCTCTCTCTATGGTTGTTAATAATATTTCTATCAATCCCGATTTCAACAGTATCGGTAATTGAAAATACAAAGACTTGCGACTGCCCGTCGGCATGACAATAATCATATCCCGTTTTTGTAAAGCAGCTTCGACAATTTCCTGAGTTGGTTGTTGGATTATACACTATTCCATGCTTTTGGACAACAAATACACTGAGTACGATCGCACAAAATTCGTTAAGCAGAGAAACTGATACTTTTAATCGGGGTTTAGACCGATAGTGATGGGTATCGATAGTGATGGGTTTGGACCCTCACAGAAGTCACCCCCAAATAGAAGGCCGTTATCAACAGCAGAATTTTCCACTTTACTTTAATTCGTTACATACCCAGATTAGATGGTCAATTAATTGCTTGAATTGCTGCTACAAATTAACAGCAATCAATATTTCTTTACAATGTTCGGAATCTGGACTTCACAAACAAGCGTCAAAAATTGATGGTTTTTGAATCCTGAATGTCAATTTCTGTGTGTATATACGTATACCGGACACAACAACTGGAGCGCTCAGCTTCACAGAATCTTCACAAATATCCGTATAATTACCGTAGTATTATAAAGATTACGTAAAGATTGCCCTTAAAGGTAGCCAAAACCACGATTCTGTAAGTTAAACTGAGAGCCAGCCAAAACCACACTTACGTAATCACCACACAATCCTGAAAAAACGCAATTTTATATATCCTAAAGGTGTTGAAGGGAGGCCGTAACTAAGGGGTGTTAGTCGGACATATCGACAAACAGTTGTTAAGCCAACTAGGTTGCAACTAAACCAATAAAAATTGCTCATAACCGGGTTAGTTGTCATTCAAAAAACTTGAAACAATTTTTTTACAGGGTAAGTTATGAAAAAAATTTTAGGGGTTAAAAATCCCATTTTTAAAACCCAAGAAGCCTTGGAAAATTTCCCGGCTATTCAGAAAATTTTCGAGGAAGTCGGTGCAGGATCGACATTAGTGGCGAAATTAAATACAGCCTGTGAAATTTGCGAGTTTCAGCTCGGAGATGAAATCACTCAATATCAAACATCAGATAGTAACAATTTCCTTGAAAAAGAACAGAACGATCGCCATTTTTATTTAGTTTGCGAGGGAAGAGTCAGGCTGCTAGCGGTAGAAGCGTCTCACCAGCAGGAGATTTCGGCGGTGGTACTGGAAGTCGGAGCAATATTTGGGACAGATGACCGATTTATTGACAGCGGACTGCCTTACAGGGCAATTGCGGCTGGCACTTGCCAAATCGGTCGAATTGCAGCCACCACAATGCAGCTTATTTTAGAGGAATTCCCGCAACTGCAACAGCACTTGCAGCAAGAATTTCAAGAGCGACAGCGGTTAATATTTTTCAAGACACAAACAGATTTGCGATCGCTCGCTCCCCACCAACAACAGCTTCTGTGGCCCCACTTACTTCCTTACACAGAAGAAAGCCGAATTCCTGCCGGAGTTTCCCTCGCGGGTCACTGTCAAAAAAACTCCAACAATCATTTTTGGCTCCGCAGCGGTCAAATTCAAGGTCAAGCACCGCCAATTATCGGCAGTAACTGGGAAAATTCAGACGTAAAAAGCAACTGGATAGCCGTAACAGACCTGCTAATTTACCAGCTTAGCAGCGAACAGTGGGAAATCGCCAAATCCACAATTAGTTCCGAAAGCAATTCCCGCCCTAAAATCATCCGCAAACCTCCAATTTTAAGCTTAGTAGCGCCGCCAAAAGATGCCAGCTCTACCTCAAAAACCGAGCCATCAAAATTAACCGCAGTTGCTCAGCAAAAACCCCCAGCCGGAATCATCAGCTTTCCCAAACCCAAGCATCGGCGCTGGTTGAGCAACAGACACCCATTCATTCAACAACAGAGCGCAGCAGATTGTGGAGCTACTTGCTTAGCCATGATTAGCGAATATTGGGGTAAAAAATTCAGCCTAAATTACTTGCGCGACTTGGCAGAAATCGGCCGCAGCGGCGCGTCGCTCAAGAGTCTGGCAAAAGCAGCGGAAAGGATGGGATTTCAAACCCGTCCCGTGCGAGCTTCTTTAACTCCGCTGCGAAATCAAAATCCCTGGATTGCTCACTGGCAAGGCAATCACTACGTGGCAGTTTACCGCTTTAAAAATCAACAGGTTTTAGTGGCTGATCCGGCTGCGGGCAAGCGGTGGATGAGCATTAAAAGTTTTACCGAAAATTGGACGGGGTACGCCCTAATTTTAGACCCGACAGCGGAACTATACCGCAATCACACTGCCGAACATCAAGGCATCAAACTTAAAAATTTTGTTGGCATAGTCTGGCCCTACCGCGCTGCGATCGCCCAAATTCTGCTCCTCTCCTTGTTCATCCAAATATTTGGTCTAGTTACTCCCCTATTTACCCAAGTAATTCTCGACCAAGTAGTTGTTAGCAAAAGCGTAGTAACGCTGCACGTTTTTGCAATCGGACTGCTGCTATTTAGTATTTGGCGAACGCTGTTGGGTGCAACGAGACAGTATTTGCTGGATTATTTGTCGAACCGCATTGACCTGACTTTAATTAGCGGCTTTATCAGTCACACTCTCAGTTTGCCGATCAAGTTTTTTGAATCTCGTCAGGTGGGCGATATCTTGACGCGGGTTCAGGAAAATCAAAAAATTCAGGCATTTTTGACTCGCCAAGCTATTACGGCTTGGTTGGATGCTTTGATGGCTGTAGTTTACATCGGACTGATGGTTTACTATAACTGGCGTCTGGCGTTGTTGGTGCTGGCGTTGATTCCACCGATCGTGATTTTGACTTTAGTCGCAACTCCATTTCTGCGAAAAGTCTCCCGGGAGGTTTTTACCGAAAGTGCCAAGCAAAATTCATCTTTGGTGGAAATGATTACTGGGGTGGCGACGGTTAAGGCAACTGCTGCTGAGCGAGAAATGCGCTGGCGCTGGGAAGACCAATTAACCTGCATGATTAATGCTAAATTTCGCGGGCAGAAGTTGGCGAATTCTTTGCAGGTGATCGGGGGTGGGATTAATACTTTGGGGAGTACGGCTTTGCTATGGTACGGGGCAATGCTGGTGATTCAAGACGAGTTGACGATCGGTCAATTTGTGGCTTTTAATATGATGATTGGGAACGTGATTTCTCCTGTGCTGTCTGTAGTGGGACTTTGGGATGAGTTTCAAGAAGTGCTCGTTTCGATCGAGCGTTTGGATGATGTATTCTCGGCCAAACCTGAAGAAAGCCCTTACAAGCCAATGCTGGTGCTGCCTCGCATTCAGGGAAACGTCAAGTTTGACAATGTTTCTTTCCGCTATTCTCAGGATGAGGAACGTAATACGCTGCAAAATCTTTCCTTTGAGGTGCAAGCTGGAGAAACTGTGGCAATTGTCGGCCGCAGCGGTTCCGGTAAGAGCACTTTGGTAAAGCTGCTGCAAGGTTTCTATTATCCAGAAAAGGGGCGGCTGACAATTGACGGCCACGATATTCGGCACATTTCTTTGCAGTCGCTGCGAGTTCAGTTGGGTGTTGTTCCTCAAGATTGTTTCTTGTTTTCGGGAACGATTTTGGAAAATATTACGCTGTATAAAAACGGAAATGATGCTGCTTCTGCAAGCTTGGAACAGGCGATAGAAGTGGCGAAGCTAGCAGAAGCTCATGCTTTTATTCAAGATATGCCACTGGGTTATCAAACTCCTGTGGGGGAAAGGGGAACGAGTTTGTCTGGGGGCCAGCGACAACGAATTGCGATCGCCCGCGCTCTTTTGGGCGATCCCCGGATTTTGGTTTTGGATGAAGCAACTTCTTCGCTGGATACCGAATCTGAGCGCAGGTTTCAGCAAAATCTCGCCCGCATTAGTCGCGATCGCACTGCGTTTATTATCGCTCATCGGTTGTCTACGGTGCGTAATGCCGATCGCATTTTGGTTCTAGAGAAAGGCATTTTAGCCGAACAAGGCAACCACGACGAATTGATGGCTGAACGCGGACTTTACTATCACCTCGCTCAGCAACAACTCGATATTTAAGTCATTGGTCATTAGTCATTAGTCATTAGTCATTAGTCATTAGTCATTGGTCATTAGTCATTAGTCATTGGTCATTAGCAACACAAGGCTAAAGATAATTTTCATATCAGGTTCGATCGATTAACCATAATATCCGGGTCGGGCGGGTTTTTAAGATTGTCAATTATTGGCAGGTATTGTTGGTGAACCCGCCCCTACAAAAATCGCGATCGCTCGACCGGACATGATATCACTTACTTCTGACTCCTGACTGATAGCTCCTAACAACTCCCAACTGCCAACAGTCAACCGACTAATTTGGAGGAAAGACAATGTTTTCAGAAGATGCCAAAGAATTAGGCCACGCTCCTAACGAAATAGGCGAAGTTTATGGGGGCGTAGCTTCTCGGCAAGAAAACGAAACCCGAAAAAAAGACCGATCTTTAGAAGTTGTCGAATCTCAAAATCGCTCATCTCAAACTAATGACGGTATCAGTATTGCCAAGTTACGACAGCCTGATGCTAATAATTGGTCTACTTCTTTGCACTCGGTACTCGACCAGCCGCCAGTATCTTTTCCGCAGCGGTTGATATTAGGAGGAATGGTTTTTTCCGTAGCTTTTGGAGCGTGGGCAACTTTGGGAAAAATTGACGAGGTTGGTCATGCTCAGGGTAAATTAGTTCCCAAAGGCGCTGTTTACAAAATTCACCCGACGGAGACGGGAAAAATTATTAACCTCGCTATCAAAGAAGGTCAAAAAATCAAAGCTGGACAATTATTGGCCGAATTAGACCCGTCGAATGCCCAGAGCGAGGTGGAGCGTCTTGATAAAATTCTGGACGCTTATCGAATTCAATTGGTGCAAGAGATGAGTTCGATCGAGAGAACTCGACTGGAAGTTGAAGCGAGCCAAGCTATTGCTGCTGCAGACCAGCGGGGGGCTGAAGCTGCGATCGCCCGTGCTCGCGCTTCAGCCGCCACCACGCAGTCTCAAATCGAGCAATTGCAAGCAGATTTAGTGTCTCAGCAAGCGCGCAAGCAACAGCTCAAACCTCTGGAAAAGAATGTGCAAGACTTGCTCTCGCAACTGAAAACAGATATTAACTCCCAGGAAGGGCGGCGCGATCAGGTGAAACCATTGCAACGCAAGACTCAAGAATTGCTGGCCGGGTTGCAAGCAAAAGTGACTGCTCACAAAGAGCGGATCGCGCGTCTCAAACCTTTGGTAGATGAAGGAGCACTGTCAAAAGACGTATTGTTTCAAGCTGAGGAAGCTCTGCGAGAAAGTGAAAATGCGGTGATTAGAAGCCAGTTGGGGGAGACAACTCAGGCTGACGATCGCGCCTTTGAAGTCGAGCAAACCGTTCGCGACAGGCAAAGTGCTGCCATCAGGAGTCAACTGTCTGATGCAACTGTGGTTAAGGAAAGGCTGTTTGAAGTCGAGCAAAATTTGCGCGATCGAACTAGCGCCATTTCTAGAGCCCAAGGTGAATTAGCCCAACAACTGGCAGAAGTCGATCGACTGCAAGCCGAAGCCGCCAGCAAACAAGCCGCAGCGCGCCAAACGCAGTTAGAAAAAGAGCAAAAAATTCAGCAGTTGGAAATGCAATTAAATCAAGTCAAATCCAAAATTGCCGAAACCCAAACCCTGCTCGCTCAAGCAAAAAATCAGCTCAAACAAAGATTTCTTTACGCACCCGTCAGCGGAGTGATTTCCGCGCTCAACATTCACAACACCGGCGAAGTAGTTCAACCGGGTCAAACTATTGCAGAAATGACTCCGAATCATGCTCCTCTGGTGCTGGAAGTGAATTTGCCGAACCGAGAAGCGGGATTTGTCAAAACCGGAATGCCGGTGCAAGTCAAATTCGATGCTTTTCCTTATCAAAATTACGGCGTGATTCCGGGAAAAGTTTTATCTATTTCGCCGGATGCCAAAACAGACGAGCGATTGGGTGTTTTTTACCGGGTGGAAGTGAGTATGGATCGAGACTCAGTGAAAGCCAAAAATCAAACCTGGAAACTCAAAGCTGGCCAAACAGCTACTGCGGAAATTGTCATCCGCCAGCGCAGCATAGCCGACATTTTGCTTGACCCTCTCAAGCAGTTACAAAAAGGCGGCATGAGTTTGTAGAACTTAGTTAAGTGGTTGTTGTCCTTTGTCACTCTCTATACACAAAACAGGATAAAATAATGACTTCCCAATTTCACCATTCTGTCAATAATTCTCAAGTTGGAATCAAACCCGAACAACTGGATGAGATAATTTCAGCCATCCTGGCAGGAAAGTATTCTTGGGCTTGTTTTTTACTTTTGCGGTGCACGGGTTACAACCCCCTCGACTATATCCCTTACCGTACTTCCAACCGCTTGCTTAAGGAAAACAGTCAAACGAGGAAATCGGAAACTCAGCCGGTGCGGAGCAAAATTGCGGATTTAGATTATGTGGAAGTGGTGAGGGAAAAACGAGCCGGAGTTCGAGGGGGTGATGCAATTCAGATCCGTAGCGAGTTGCACTCAGATACTGCTGGTTTTGTAGCTGAAGTCGGCTGCCCAGCTTCACCTATCTCGGCGCCGGGGGTTGAGGTTCACAATCAAGGATTTTTTGCTGGATTTAAGACGCGCTGGTTTAATTGGGCGGGTAAGTAAATTAGTCGGTTGACCGACAACCCGATTGCAGGCGTTGGGTGTACCAATTTTTTGGTTTACTCACCGCGGGCGATCGGGTTTTTGAGTATCGAACATCCGCACTTCCGATAAATCTGCCAAAATGGCAACACTCTGTGGCGATCGTACCTAATACTTTGTTAAGTAGGTCAACCTAAAAAAACGGAATACCCAGATACCCGACTTCTTAAAGAAGTCGGGTATCTAAGATAATAACCTTTTACGTTGATTCAATCTCAAATCTCAAATCTCAAATCTCAAATCGGTTGACCTGTAATTCCTGCGGTTTAGCCGGGGCAGTCTTTATCTATACAAGTTATCAATTGAGCTAAATACTACAATCTTCCAGTCTCGTTAATAAACTATAAAACGAGGCTGATTTTTGTATTTCAAAATACCTCGATTTTCTGTAGCTTTTGGACAAATAATTTACAAATATTCATGAAGTTAAATTTACATTTTAATTTTCACAAATCTGCCAAATTGGCAACACAGCTCTAATTAGTCCAGATATATTAGGTACATCGAAAGCAAACAAGATTGCTTCGAGCAAGCACTTAACCAACAAGGGAAAAAACCATGATTATCTCTGACCTGAACCATGTCGAAGTTGTTTCCGAAGCAACCAGAATCGAAGGCGGTTTCACAGAATTTGATTTGATTGTCGGCCTAGTTTCATTCGGTTCATTCACTGCTGGCGTAGCAATTGGCAACATAGCAGTAGCCGATGCTGGTGCCGGTGCGATCGGTTATGGCTCATTTACCAAGGCCGCTACCAACACATTTACGACTCCGGTATCGAGTTCCTCCGGTGCATTTTCCGTATCGGTTTCCGATTAGGAATCAGTCGCCCGTTGCTAGTAGAATAAGTCCGAAATGCTGGCAGCCACTATAATTACACAGTTTTTCAGTCAAAACCAACCTGCAATATCAAAGGAAAAAACCCATGATTATCTCAGACCTGAACCATGTCGAAGTCGTTTCCGAAGCAACCAGAATCGAAGGTGGTTTTACTGAATTTGATTTGATTGTCGGCCTAGTTTCATTCGGTTCATTCACTGCTGGCGTAGCAATTGGCAACATAGCAGTAGCCGATGCTGGTGCCGGTGCGATCGGTTATGGCTCATTTACCAAGGCTGCTACCAGCACATTTACGACTCCGGTATCGAGTTCATCCGGTGCATTTTCCGTATCGGTTTCCGATTAGGAATTCTGTCGCCCGCTGCTAGTATAATTAAGTCCGCACTACTGGCAGCGGAACGATAAAATTACACATTTTTCAAGTCAAACATACAGGCGTATCCAAGAATAATAATCAGATAAAGGTAAAAATCAATGAGAATTGAGGATTTGACATATTTGGATAAATTTTCTGACGAAGGCAATATTGTTGGCGGTTTTGCTTCAGTCGATATCAGTGTTTTTAGCTCCGCGATCGGTGCATTCACCTCAACTGCTGCTAATTCTCAGTCTTGGGCAGTATCTTCGCCTTACGGTGGTTCTCTAGCGGTTGGTTACGGTCAGGTATTTGCGATCGCCTACACTCCAGGGTCATTTCCCAATTTCCCCAAAAATATTCCGTGAATAATAGAAATTAAATAATTTTTATTATCTCGATAGGGGAATGAAATCACAATAAAAATGTATAGCTCCATTGCTTTGACCCAGAGCAATCTTCAGTTGATTTATCCAGCTTAAAACAAATTTTAAGGAGATTAACAGCGATGCCTCAATTAGACGCATCTGCTCCTCCTACCCTAACGGTCGGTAGCAGCAGTCCAAGTGGCTCTAGCTTGTTAGCGGGTGGAACTGGTGCAAGTAGTAGTGAACTTACTAACTATTCAGCATCTTCAGAATCAGCCCCAACAGCTAACAGTTCTAATATTTATACTCCCAGCGAGGCTTCAGGAGGCAGCAGCAGTTCTGCCCAATCCACTTCATCCACTTCGGAGAGCGGCGCAGGCAGTACCAGCAGCGCAACAGCTACTACTCCTACAGAAACCAGTACCAGCACTCAGACAGCCTACGTTGCGGGGGCTACCTCTAGCAGCGGCAGCGCAGAAGCTTCCACTTCTTCCACTGCTCCTCCTACATCGAGCGCGACAGCAACGGTACCAGCAGCGCCAGCGCCCGCACCAGCGCCAGCGCCCGTACCAGCGCCAGCGCCAGCGCCAACACCAGCGCCCGCCCCTGAACCTGCACCAGCGCCCGCGCCAGCGCCAACACCAGCGCCTGCACCAGCGCCAACACCAGCGCCTGCACCAGCGCCAACACCAGCGCCAACACCAGCGCCAACACCAGCGCCAGCGCCCACACCAGCGCCCGCACCAGCACCAGCACCAGCACCAGCGCCTTCAGAGAGTAGCAGTTCGAGCGAAACGAGCTCGATCGCCAATAATCAAGGCGTTACTAACAACAGCAGCGCGACAGTAACTTCCCCCGCAGGCAGTAGCACTAGCACTCAGACAGGCTATACTCCGGGAGCTCCTTCTGGCAGTGCAGAAGCAACCGCTGCTACAGGCGCTCCACCAACAACTAACATCACAACACCAGCGCCAACACCAGCGCCAACACCAGCGCCCGCACCAGCGCCAACACCAGTGGCTGAACCAGCACCAACACCAGCGCCCGCACCAGCGCCAACACCGCCAACACCGCCAACACCGCCAACACCGCCAACACCCTCAAATAATGAGGATGCGATCGGTACGGGTAGTGGTGACAGCAGCGCGATCACTTCTAATCCCACAAATAACAGTAACAGCAATAATTCGATCGCACTTCCCGGTAACAATGCCAACAGCAATGCTGAAACAACCCCGCCTCCAGAAATGATTGCCCCAGAAAACTATCCTGGCGCATTAACTATCACCTACGACAGCAACGGCGACGGATATTGGCTCGGCACCAACGAGAGCGATGTGATTACTGGCGATAGCGGGAGCGATCGAATTTTTGCAGGAAGCGGCGACGATATTGTCACAGGTAACAAAGGTGATGATGCGATCGATGGAGGCGATGGAAACGACACTTTGCGGGGAGGGAAAGGTCAAGATTTGCTGATTGGCGGCAACGGCGACGATTTTCTTTGTGGCGACTTCGGCACCGATACATTGATTGGAGGTAGTGGCGCTGATACCTTTGCCTTTAGACCCGAAACAGCTAGTGCAGCAGCTAATCCATTGTTAGCAGATCGAGTCGTTGATTTCAATCCCGCTGAAGGCGATCGAATTGGGCTGATAGGGGGACTTTCGGTATCAGACTTGACACTCGTCGCGTTTGATACGGATGGTGACGGTACGACAGACGCGACGAGTGTCAAGTTTAGTTCAAATAATGGCGATCGAATTTTAGCTGTTGTTTTGGGAACAGTTAACGCAGCGGGTGCAACAACTTTGAGCAATGCTGATTTTATTAGTTTGCCAAATGACATCTTGTAGCTAACCGTTAACCGTTAACCCCAACTACCCCGCAGGAAGTGTCGGGGGATGAGCTTAATAAAGTTATATAGGTGGAGAGAGAAAGATGAAGGACTTTTACGGGCCATTGATTGAAGCAAGTGAAATCATCGAACAACTCAGACAAGAGCAGCAAATAAAGACATTTAGTCAAAAGGTTTTGCAGAAAAAAGTTATTGAGAAAGCAGCCCGGGAGCGGGGGTTAACGGTGACTCCCGAAGAAATTCAAGCTGTGGGCGACCAACTCCGCCGCGAAAAGCGTTTGGAGAAAGCGGCGGATACGATTGCTTGGCTGGTCGATCAGATGATTTCGGTAGAAGATTTAGAAGCCGGAATTTGCGATCGGCTCCTCAGCCAAAAACTAGCCGAACACTTGTTCAGCAAAGAAGTAGAAAAGATTTTCGTTCAAAACAAATTGCAATTTGACCAAATAATTCTTTATCAAATAGTTGTTGCAAACCCCCAGCTTGCTCAGGAACTATTTTATCAAATTCAAGAAGGAGAAATCAGCTTTTTTGATGCTGCTCATCTTTACGACATTGACGAAAATAGCCGGCATTTATGCGGTTGCAAAGGCAAGGTTTATCGGTGGGGTTTAAAACCAGACATAGCCGTCGCCGTATTTAGCGCTCAACCCGGAGAAGTGATTCGTCCAATTGAAACAGAGCGAGGATATCACTTGTTCCTGGTTGAAAAGTTTCTCCCGGCGGAATTAACCCCTGAACGGTATCAAGAAATATTGCACAATCTGTTTAAGGAATGGTTGGCTAACGAAGTCAACTATTTATTGTACAATCAATCGGATAATTTACTCAGCGCGGGCGGGCCAGACGCCCATCTCCCAACAGGAAAGATGCCTATCTAACACGTAGGGTACGCACGGAGTACAGAGAGGCCTAAGTGGTTTGACGGGCTACTTGTAGCGCTAAGGTGTGGTGTGCATGGATCCCCACATATAGAGGTTCTACGTAAGTCCTATAATTGTTGCCGTTTAATTTGGCAATTTGGATTTAACTATATTACAAAAATCGATGAAATGTCGAAAAGTAGTAAGTTGTTCTGGCTGAACTTGAATTCTTGCCAATAGCTGTTCCAAATAAAATGCTTTGAGTACATCTCCAGGTCGTTTTTTAGAATACGTAATATTTTTAGCTTCAAATAACGCTCTCAAATAAGCTCCGTGAAACTGAGCATGAGTATTAAACTCTTGATATCTGCCCATGTTTTCGGGACAGTTAACTGAAACATCATAATATCTAGTATAATCTAATAAAGGTTTGTCTTGAGGATTTTTAGAATAAATCTTTCGATTGCCCAGCAGCCAACTTTCCAAGCATCGATTCTGAAATATCAGCACAAGTTTTGCATTGTTTAATTTCAATTTTTGCTGACTTAAAAACTCATCAATTTCAGTTTCGAGATCAGAAATAGTATTTTCCTCTGCGTCGAGACACACTACAAAATAGCTGTATTTTCCGTTTGAGTTAATTTCGGCGATCGCAGGCGGGATATAATTGTATAATGAAGGATATCCTTCGCCACTAATCAGGTAATAATTTTTTTCATTCACATCATCGCAATTGTCAACTCGCTGCAATTCCGGTAAAAGATAAGCCAGCCAAGCAGGATAAACTTTTTTCTCCGATTGTGTTCCTTCAACTAAAAAATACAGATTCATTCAATTTTGATTCCTTCGCTATATTCTTCAAGATTAATCAGTTGCATAAAAGCTTGATGCCGAGATTTTCCCAAGTTCAAATCTTTAGCATCTATCACAGTCACAACCCCACCTTTGCGAGTGACTATTTTCCAGTTTTCCATCCCAATATTATTGATTATGTAAGGATGATGGCTGGTAAGAATGAATTGAATATTTCTATTCTCCACAATCAAATCTGTCACCACATCGATACAGTTAATCCCCAAGCTATTTTCAAATTCATCAATCAGGATTACCGTGCCTTCGGGCGACAAGTACAGTTCGCTAATATGAATGAGAGTTTTCAACATTCCTGAAGAAATATTATTTTGGAAAATCCAATTATTGACACCTTTTTCTTTGATTTGAATGGGAAAACTAATAAATGATGATTCCTCATCTTGTACTGGTTCTATTTTTATGTCTTCCACTTGAGGAAAAGCTTGTATAAATATGCCTTTTATTTTATGAAAAATATCTGAAAAAATGCGACAAATAAAAGCTAATTTTATCTGGATAGGCATATCGCTTTCCTTAATATCATCTAATAAAACATCACTTTTTTGTATCCTTGATATCATTGTATAGTTTATATCGTAATAATCTATTGAACTAGAATTATTGCTAGTTATTTTATTAAAAGCCTGGTGAACAGGTGAAATATCTTCTTCTTGATTTAAAATTTCAACTACGCTTTGGAACGGAGACAATTTGGGCGTGGTCTTGCCTTTAAATATAATTGCATTAGGTGTTCTTTGTACAACTGCATTTCCCTCTCTGAATAAATTTTCACTAACTATTCTAAATTCATTAGTTTCGCCGTCATCATTAAGAATGAAGGGCAGATTTTCTTTTGTTTCAAATTCGCCTTGCCAGCGGTACTCGACATTATTTAATGTCGCAAACGTAATGTCCCACCCTAAACCATTTAATGAACCACCATTAGCTATCTGTTGTAAACTAAAAATTCCTTTTAAAATTTGTGTTTTGCCGACACCGGAGACACCAACTAATAAAGCCAAGTTGGAAAAATATATCGGTTCAAAACGCCACTCTCGTAAATTATCCCAAAAAGCTACTTTTTTAATTTTCATTTCTCCCTCCTATCAATCATCAGCGTTAATCAAGATACATCTGCGGTTAAAAACCCACATAATTTTGCCGCCACCAAGCCCGCACAAACTTAATCTCCTCAAACGTATAACGTTCTTCCAAAAAATCATAAATTGCTCTCAGTTTCTCATCCCCCATAACTTCAATTGCGTACACTATCGCCTGCTGGCGTTCCGATTCTACCAATAAATTTATATCAACTTCCCTGCCCATTTCCATCAATTCTATCAGATGTCCAGAAATAGTATTAGGACTCATACCCCGCGCATTGGCTATTCCTTGAACTGTCAAACCTTGTCGGTATAATTCCCAGGTTTGCATCTGCGAATAAGACGCAACGTTGGAAAGATGGGGAAGATTAGCGACATCAGAAGATGCAGCACCACTTGGCAATCCTTGTTCTTGGCAAAAAGTGCGAATTGCCTCCAAAAAAACTTTACCGTACTTATTTCGCTTGTTGCTACCAACTCCGTAAACTTCCTCGAATTCGGTGAGATTTTGGGGGCGTTTTTCTGCCATATCTCGCAAGCTTTTATCGGCAAAAACTACGTAAGGTGGCACAAATTGTTCGTCGGCAATTTGCTTGCGTAGCGTCCGCAGTACCGTAAATAAACCTTCTACTTCTACTGCCAAAGAACGAACCTTCCCCTGTACTTCCCGTTGGGGTTCAATGGCGATTTCAACTGTGCGCTGACGTTTCATAATTTCCCAACTTTTTTCATTCAGTTTCAAAATGGGAAAGCCGTCTGTTTTTTCGTCTAAAAAACCTTGATTTAACAGCGAACGACTCAATTTTTTCCACTCCTCTGCACTTCTATCTTTGCCAATTCCGTAAGTAGAAAGTTGGTTGTGCTGGTATTGCAATATTTTTTGATTTTTTGAACCGCGCAGCACATCAATAATGTGATTCATGCCGAATTTTTCTTGGCATCGGGCGACGCAAGAAAGAAATTTCATTGCCTCAATCGTCCAATCTTCTACTGGTTTTTGGTTGCAACAGTTATCGCAAGTACCGCAGTTTCCGGGGAATGAATCACCAAAATAACTTAACTGGATTGTGCGACGGCACTCGGTGGATTCTGCATAGTTGATTACTCGACGCAACTGTTGGCGGGCAATTCGTTGTTCTTGTGGGTCAGGTTTTTGCTCGATGATGTAGTCGATCATTTTGACATCGCCGTAGCCGAAAAATAAGCTGCAATGGGCGGGTTCGTTGTCTCGGCCTGCGCGGCCGGATTCTTGATAGTATCCTTCGAGATTTTTTGGTAAGTCGTAGTGAATTACAAACCTCACGTCGGGTTTGTTAATGCCCATACCGAAGGCTATTGTGGCTACCATTACTTGCACGTCGTCGCGAATGAAGCGGGTTTGATTGGTTGCGCGATCGACATCGTTCATGCCAGCGTGGTATGGTAAGGCTTGGATGCCACTTTGTTGCAATTTATAGGCAACTTCATCAACTTTTTTGCGGCTGAGGCAATAGATAATTCCCGAACCACCTTTTTTTTGGATGATTTGCAAAACTTCGGCAAAACTGTGTTTGGTTTTGGGGCGAACTTCGTAGTATAAATTGGGGCGGTTGAAGCTGGCGACGTGGATGTAAGGATTTCGCAGAGTTAGCTGCTGGATGATGTCTTGGCGGACGCGCTCGGTGGCGGTGGCGGTTAGTCCCATAATGGGAATGTCGGGATATCGATCGCGCACTCGTTGCATTTGCCTGTATTCTGGTCGAAAGTCGTGTCCCCATTCCGAAACGCAGTGGGCTTCGTCGATCGCAAATGCCGAAATTCCTAATTTATTTGCTACTATATCTAAAAACGGTAAAAATCTCTCACCGAGCAAGCGTTCGGGTGCAACATAAAGCAATTTAATCTTACCTTCGAGAATTGCCGTTTCACGCGATCGGGTTTCCTGAGAACTCAAAGTGCTGTTGAGAAAAGTCGCCCCAATTCCATTATCCTGCAAAGCTTCCACTTGGTCTTGCATCAGAGCAATTAACGGCGAAACAACCACCGTCAATCCCGGTTTCAACAGTGCCGGTAATTGAAAACACAAAGACTTGCCACCGCCCGTCGGCATGACAATCATCATATCCCGTTTTTGTAAAGCAGCTTCGACAATTTCCTGCTGCCCCGGACGGAAAGAGTCATAGCCAAAAAAATGTTTAAGAGCTTGTTCCAGGGACAGTGGCACAGAAGATATTGGCGGATGAGACGCTGACATTTGCAGTAGTTGGTTGTTGGCTTCTCAACTATTCTATGCCTTTTGAGGACAAATACAGTTACAATAATTGAGAATCTCAATTTAAGCAGAAAAACTGATGCCGAAAGCAATTTGGAATGGTGCCGTTTTGGCGGAGAGCGACAAGTGTGAAATTGTAGACAATAACTATTATTTCCCCGCCGATGCCATCAACCGTGAGTATTTCAAGGACAGCAGCACTCACACTACTTGCGGTTGGAAAGGTGTTGCTAGTTACTACAGTGTCGAAGTCGGCGGACAAGTTAATAAAGATGCTGCTTGGTACTATCCAACTCCGAAAGATGCTGCTAAAAATATTGCAGGATATATTGCTTTTTGGAAAGGAGTTAAGGTAGAGGCTTAAAGCAATTTTGAGTTAAAAAATGGGGCGGAGTTTTTGCAATTTTTGCGCTTAACCCGCCCCTTAAAATTTTAATCCTTTTCCCAAGCTGCGACAGCTTCCGAACCCAAACCACGACGAACAACAATCGGTTCGCTTGCTGTCAAGTCGAGAATAGTAGAAACTTGATATCCTGGATCGGAACCGTCATCGACAATGACATCCACTAACTTGGACAAACAGTCAAAAAGTTCAGCTTTGCCAAAGCTTTCTGCTTTGGCTGCAGGCACTGGTGCTGCACCTTCATCATCAGTGGTAATGTGAGCGGATGTTGAAATAATCGGATTTCCCAAAGCTTCCAACAGTGTAAAACAAAGCGGGTGGTCGGGAACTCGAATTCCCGTGGTTTTGCGTTTTGGGGTCATTACCAACCGTGGCACTAACTTGGTAGCTGGCAGCAGAAATGTGTAAGGCCCAGGTATTAACCGCTTGATAATTCTGTATGCTTCATCGCTGACGGCTGCATAGTCGGCGATATTTGACAGAGAGGAACACAAGAACGTTAAAGGCTTATCATTGGATAGTTGCTTGATCTTCCTGACTCGTTCTACTGCAGACTTGGAGTTGATATCGCAGCCGATCGCGTAAACTGTATCTGTCGGATAAAGCATCACTGCCCCATCTTTCAGAGCTTTTTTAATTTTCTCGATCCGGTCTCTTTGGGGTGCAACTGGATGCACTTCGTAAATAGTTGCCATGTTAAGATATTGCAGGCTAAGTGGGCGATCGAAATATCGAGTGAAACAATCAATGCTAAAAATTAATTGTTAACAATGAATAAAATAGCTTATTTTGACTGTCCAACCGGCATTGCTGGCGATATGTGCATCGGAGCTCTCATCCACGCCGGCGTTCCTTTAGACTACCTAATCGAAAATCTCAATTTGCTCGGCATTTCGACAGAGTACCAGTTGCGGACGGAATTAGTCCACCGGAATACTCAACAAGCAACTAAATTTTATGTCGATTTAGCTGCGGATTTGTCGTTAAAACCCAAAAATCCCGCTACCGAACTCGATCCCTCGGAAACGGAATCCCCTACTTTTGACGCCCGCGGCCACCATCATCACGGGGAAGAACATTCTCACAGTCACGGGGAAGAAGATGCCGAAATTAGCCACACTCATCATCGCCACTTGCCCGAAATTGAGCAAATCATCGTCTCTGCAAAATTGCCTCCGCGTGTGGAAGCTTGGAGTTTAGCCGTATTTGGCAAACTAGCAGAGGCAGAAGGTGCCGTACACGGTATCCCCGCAAGCGAGGTTCACTTTCACGAGGTGGGGGCGACGGATGCAATTATTGATATTGTCGCTACTTGTTTGGGTTTGGATTGGTTGGATATTCAGGAGTTTTACTTTTCGGCGATGCCGACTGGTGGCGGTACGGTGAAGGCTGCACACGGCCGATTAGCGGTGCCGACGCCGGCGGTGATGCGGTTGTGGGAAACGCACCGCGTGCCGGTTTATAGCAATGGGATCGATCGCGAATTGTGCACTCCTACGGGAACTGCGATCGCCTGTACTCTCGCCTCTGCTTTCGGCCCGCCACCGTCGATGCAAGTTCAGGCGATCGGTTTGGGTGCAGGTTCTCGAAACCTGGCAATTCCTAATATTTTGCGCCTCTGGATTGGGGAGAAGTCTGAAGGGGAGAGGGGGAGAGTGGGAGAGTGGGAGAGTGGGAGAAAGACGGCTACTAATTCCCCATTCCCGATGCCCAATGCCCAATGCCCAATGCCCAATTCCATAGAAACTATTACGGTACTGGAAACGCAAATTGATGATTTGACTCCGCAGGCGATCGGCTATGTTTTTGATGCTTTGTTTGCCGCCGGAGCTCTGGATGTTTTTACTGCCCCAATTGTGATGAAAAAGTCGCGGCTGGGGGTTTTGTTAACTGCGATTTGTCATCCAGAATTTGAGGATGCTTGCGAAGCTGTGATCTTTCGCGAGACTACTACTTTGGGAATTAGGCGATCGACTCAACAGAGAACTATTTTGCACCGGGAAATCCAGATAGTTCAAACAGAATACGGCGAAGTGCAAATAAAAGTTGCGAAGTCTGGACAAACGATTGTTAACGTGCAGCCGGAATACGAAGATTGCGCGGAAATTGCCCGACTTAAAAATATTAGTTGGCGAGAAGTTCACCGCTTGGCGCTGCAAAGTTGGTACGATCGAAGTTAATCAATTCCAGTGACTTACATGAGGAATTAGTCCCTGACGGGCTGACAACCCGTCAGACCCAGGAGGCTTGAGGAATATCTAAATCAGAGGAATCAAAGCCTCTGATATCCGTTTTGAGATGGCGAGATAAATTCAGCTTTTCCGTCTATTCAGATGTAGTTTAGTTTTTGGCTACTTAAACTAATATTTAAGCACACTAAGTACGGAAACCCCAAGAGTACCAGTCCCCATCACTCGGGGCAACCGCAGCAACCTTTTTCTTCAAGCTATTATAGAAACATACTTCATTCCCGATCGCATTATGGTTGCCTTACCCGATCGCCTATCGATGAGCGCAGAAGAATACCTGGCTTGGGAACCCACCCAAGAAGAACGCTACGAGTATTGGGATGGCGAAGTCGTCGCGATAAGCGGTCAAACCCGCAATCACAATCGAATTACCATAAACTTTTTCAAGCTATTAGATGATAGCCTTGATCTCCCCTACGAAATTTACATTATAGATGTAAAACTTCAAGTGCAACCAGGAAAAAAGTATTTTTATCCTGATGTTGTAGTAACTTGCGACGATCGCGATAACGATCCGCAATTAGTTCAATTTCCTTCCTTAATTATCGAAGTTTTATCGCCTTCCACAGAAGCAGCCGATCGCGGCCTTAAATTTGCTAAATACCGCCAATTCTTAACACTGCAAGAGTATGTCTTGGTGCAAGTTGAACAGCCCGGAGTAGAGATATTTCGGCGCAATCAACAGGGGCAATGGGTTCTCTCCGAGTATGGTTTGGGCGATTCCTTGCAACTAGAATCGGTGAACCTAGAAATTGCGATCGCCGATTTATATCGCCAAGTACAATTATCTGAATAATTTCGCTTTCAAGGGATTTGATATTAATTATTCTAGCAATTTTTTTAATTATTTGAACGAACCGCGAAGACGAGAAGAGCGCGAATAAAGAACAGTATCTTCTTCTTTCTCCTTATTCGCGTCCGCGTGCCTCGCGGTTCATTTAATCTTACTCCAGATTCGTAAAAACCCGGTTTCTGGGTCCCGATGCGTAAGTCCTATTTAAACAAACTGACCCGTTGGAGTCGATCGCACCAGACGAATTCCAATCACCGACGGCATAGGCGAACGACGCCGATCGTTCTCAATATTACTCGGCCACAAACTGCCGCGAGACACACTCCGAGTCTGATTGAAAACAGCACCGTTCAAATCCAACATTTCAATTTGCCGACTCAGTACAGTACCATCATCGATCGGGCAATCTTCTCCAGGATGCTGCACCGAAAGCAACAGCGTATCTCCCACAAAAGTCGGCCCCGTCATTTCGCACCGATTCGGCCCGTAAGCAAACGGAATTACAGTTCCTGCATTCGGCCCAGAAGTGGGAATATAAAACAGCCAATTGTTGCCAAAAACACCAGTCAAATCTGACACATTTCCAGTCTTGTTGTGGTCGATCGTCGTTGGCTTTGCAGTCGCACCGACATCAAAACCGTTGTGCGTGCTCGTAGACATATCAGTGACGGCCCAAATATTGCCTTGAGCGTCAAAATCCAAATTGTCTGCACTAGCAAATCCCGCCCCAGCTACCGCACCGGCTTCTCCACCCTGAGCCAAACGCTGCCAGCGGAACGTCAAACCTGCACCATCAGGACTGTCTTCAATTATCTTATACAGTCCTCCCGACTGCTGGGTGCTGTTGATGGCGCTACTGTATTTAGCAACAGTAAAAATGCGAGAATCTGGATAGCCGTCGCTTCCCGGTGCGGCGTCAGTATAGGCAATAAAAACTTCCTTAGTAGTAGGATTAACTTCCAAATCTTCCGGCCGCGCCGTCGGAGTGCCACCAATTAAATTAGCAGCTAAGAAAGCATCAACTAAAACCGCACCTTGGCTGCTGTAGAAATTAGCCAGAGTTTTATTTTGGTAGCCCGGAAGTGCTGTTTCTTCATTGGTTGTATCTACTACAAAAGAACCGCCGTCTTCGGTTTGACCAGCAATTCCGGCGCGTTTGGGGAAGCGAGTAGCGGCATCTCTTTGAGCTTTGCCAAAACTTGCTAATTCCGCCTCGCCAACTTTAGAAGGACGGACTGGATTTGTCTGGCTATTTATAGTTAGTGGCAGCCATCTTCCAGTACCGTTGCGGTTGTATTGGGCAACGTACAAAACCCCATCTTCAAACAATCGGCTGTTGGTTTTATCTGCGGGATTTGTGACAGTACCGTTGCTGACAAATTTCCAGGTGTGTCCGCCGCGCCGATCGTCCCCCATGTACACTACTAATGTGCGGCCGGCTTCGGCGCGAATCGCGACGTTTTCGTGGCGGAAGCGGCCCAACCATGTGTGCTTCCGGGGGCGGAAACTTGGATCTTGAGGATCGACTTCTACCATCCAGCCGTATTTTTCGCCGACTAAGCCGAATTCCTCACCCGTAGTACCCTTGGCGTAGCCAGTTTGGCCGCCGTTGGGTTTGATGTTTTCCTGAACTCCCACGAAGAATAGTTCGCTACCTTGAAAGTTTTCTTCGGCGGAGAGGATTGTGCCCCAAGGGGTTGTGCCGCCGGAACAGTTGTAGGCTGTGCCGATGATCCGGTTTTCGAGTCCGTCGCTGTTGACTTGGGCGAAGACT
Organism: Microcoleus sp. AT3-D2; assembly: GCF_036705715.1. NCBI lineage: Bacteria > Bacillati > Cyanobacteriota > Cyanophyceae > Oscillatoriales > Microcoleaceae > Microcoleus > Microcoleus sp. AT3-D2. Next base: position 90,731 of record NZ_JAUBVE010000002.1, read on the forward strand.
TGGGTAGCTGCAGGGCCCGTGCCCGTGAGGTATTCGTTATCGCCTTGTCTGGTTCCCCAGGAGGTGACATCTTTGTATTTGTCGGTACGCTGGCTGTTGATTGCGAGGCCGGAAAGTCCGTGGATACGGCGGTTGAGGGAGTCGCCGGCGATCGCCCCAAATCTGCCGTTGGCTTGTTTGGTGATGCGGACGATCGAACCACCCATATTGTAAAGAAATTCGCCAAGGGTAGCCTGATTTTTTACAGATAAGTCTATACCGAGGACGGCGCGATCCGTTGCTGGGAATGATGCCAAATCTGACGGGGTATCGGGTGCCAGTTTCGACATCGGGAAGGATACGTACTCGTGGTTAACCCAGAGATAACCGTCGTCATTGCTGCCACCAAGGCCTACAAAGCTGGTGTAGTCGGAGTTGTAGCCGAAATAGTCTGCCGGATTGGGAAAAACTCGATCGCCCCAGCGGACAATCACATAACGTTCGTATTCCGGCGGCACAACCACATCGTCAACAACGCTGTAACTCGTTAATTTAGTATCCTGCGAGGCAGCCATCACGGTTCCCTGTCCGTTTAAGCCCGTCGGCATAAAGCTGGACAATTCTTGATAAATCGGCAGCGGGTGGGGAAGTCTTAACGGAGTGAAAGATAGCGGGCCTACCACCGATTCCGCCGAGGTGGAATTGATGCCGAATAGTTTTTGAGTTAGTTGAGGGGCAAGCACAGTGGTAGCTGCACTGCTGCCGAAGAAAATTAGCAGTTGTCGGCGAGTTATTTTAGACATAAATTCCTTATTCAACCCAACATCCCTAATCAGATGATTCCGTATGAAACTCTATCACTGTTAAATTAAGGAGAGTTAACCTGAAGGTTAATTAAAGTGGAATTATATTTGGGTTAATAATTGGTTATTGGTTGTTTGCTACCAATGCCCCATGCCCGATGCCCCATGCCCGATGCCCGATTTCAATCATCTCGAAAACCCGGATCATTTTCTCGCGATGTCGATCGACTAGGCGCAGGTACATTAATCACTTGCGAAAACCCAGAATTTGCGGACGAAATATTGCCGTCTCTGAATCCCAGCAGCAATTGAGCATCGGCAAAATACCTAGTCCACTGTTCGATTCTCGCATCTTTCTGCCAGTCGCGGCGGGATACTCTCGATCGCAAAACTGGAACTCTTTGTCGGCTGCGATCGGCTGTAATGATGACTGTAACTTCTGTTAATGCCGGATTTTCTTGAAACTCGCGGGCGATCGACTCTTTCGCTAAATCTTCCGCCTGCTGCACTAAACTCGCAAAAGATTGACTGCCGTCCGAATCTAGGGTAAGGTAGCGCTCTTTTGTTTCAGCCAAAGCTATCGATATACTTGCTGTTAAACTGATAATTGCTAGAATGACGGCCGACAATAAACGTATGTACAAATTCATTATGTTTGAAACTAAATACTAACACTTTTCAATCATAATCAATAAAAATTAACATCTTATTAAGTTATGATTAAAATAATATTTTGTATAATCAGATTTTGCGGACAATAGGGCTTGTAGGCTAGATAACTAAATCTTTCTTTATTCTTGCTTTTTCCCCCTTCCCTCTTCCTTCTTCCGACTTCCCTCTTCCTTCTTCCTGACATCCGTGACATCCGTTACACAATCCGTTGCCGAACCTTATTCTTTATGAAACTCACAAAAAGTGCGATCGCCCTCGGTAGCAACTTAGGCGACTCCCTCGCCACACTCTCTAGCGCGATCGTAACCCTCAACAACACCCCAGGAATAGCAGTAAAATCTCATTCAAGCTGGTATCAAACCGCCCCCGTGGGGCCGCCGCAACCCGATTACATCAACGCCTGCGCCATCCTAGAAGTTGCGCTACAACCAGAACAATTGCTAGCAAAATTATTAGAAATCGAGATAAAATTTAATCGAATTCGCCGAGAAAAATGGGGGCCAAGAACCCTCGACCTAGATTTGCTGCTGTACGACAATTTAATCCTAGAAACTCCGACACTGACTCTACCTCATCCCCGGATGACCGAAAGAGCTTTTGTATTAGTACCTTTAGCAGAAATTGCCCCGGATTGGGTGCATCCGGTGACGAAAAGTGCGATCGTCCAACTCCTGCAAACCGCAGACTGTTCCGGAGTGCAAAAATTGCAACTGTAAAAATTGAGTACAATTCAGGGATCGTACCAGTTTCAAAAAAAATGCAACCGTAGGTAAGCTCCAAACTGTGATAGTTATCAGTCATTCCCAATCAAAAATCAAAAATCAAAAATCAAAAATCCTATGATATCGCCTATGATGTCTTAAATCGGTGCCATCAAACATTATTCGCTTGTCGCTTATGTCGATCGGTCAAGAACTACCCCAACTCCTCAAACAACGCCTATTTTACCAAGGGCGCAAATTTAACTTTGACGTAGCTACTCTCCGTCTTCCCAACGGTTCCGAAGGCGAGTGGGAATGTATTCGCCACCCGGGCGGAGCACTTGCAGTTCCCGTCACACCCGAAGGTAAACTCGTCTTGGTACGCCAATATCGCTTTGCAACAAAAGGGCGAATTTTAGAATTTCCCGCTGGTACAGTCGAAATCAATGAAAATCCCGCCGAAACTATTAAACGCGAAATCGAAGAAGAAACCGGATATCGCGCCGGAAAATGGCAGAAATTAGGGCAATTTTTTCTCGCCCCTGGTTATTCCGACGAAATCATTTATGCTTTTTTAGCCCAAGATTTGGAAAAACTGGAACAGCCGCCAGCACAAGACGATGATGAAGACATTGAAACAGTTTTATTCACGCCGGAAGAATTAGAAAAAGCTATCTTAGCTGGGGAACCAATTGACGCGAAATCAATTTCTAGCTTTTTCTTAGCCCGTCCATTTTTGAGTTAAATAGCACGGACAGAAAAAACCCGGTTTCTTATAAAAATCGTGCGTCAAACCGATAAATCTTAACTTAGAAACCGGGTTTTTGAACCCGCGTGTGTCCAGGACTGTAAAATCTAAAATCTAAAATCTAAAATCTAAAATCGAATGTCTGATATATCCAATCTAATTTTATTTTGGCACCGCCGCGACTTGCGTATTTCTGACAACATCGGACTGGCAGCAGCGCGCCAGCAAAGCCCGAAAGTAGTCGGGATTTTTTGTCTCGATCGCAATATCCTAAATCGCGATGACGTAGCGCCAGCTAGAGTCACCTACATGATCGGCTGCTTGCAAAAACTCTCCTCGCGTTACAGGGAATCAGGCAGCCAATTGCTGATAATTCAAGATGATCCGATCCTAGAAATACCAAAATTAGCAACAGCTATAAATGCTCAAGCAGTATTTTGGAACTGGGATGTAGAACCCTACGCAAAACAGCGCGATCAGTCCGTATCAAACGCCCTCCAACAAGCAGGAATTCAAGTTCAAAATTTCTGGGATCAACTGCTGCACGCCCCAGATGAAATTCGCAGCGGTACAGGGACTCCCTACACAGTTTATACACCATTTTGGAAAAAATGGAACAGTAAACCTAAAGCCCAACCAGTAGAGACACTGCCGATAACTTATCTGGAATTAATGACCGGCTTAACCGCCGAAGAACAAGCAATCGCCAACCAAGCAGGTGCAATGGAAACAGTGCCAACTGCGTTGAGTTTGGGATTTATTTGGGAAAATCCATTAGTAATAGAACCCGGAGAAGATGCAGCGCAACAAAAATTAGAAGAATTTTGCGATCGGGCAATTTACCAATATCAAGGACAGCGCAATTTCCCCGCCATTAACGGCACATCCCAACTCAGCGCAGCCCTCAAATTTGGTGCAATTGGCATCCGCACTGTTTGGCAAGCTACGCAGATAGTAATGGACACTTGCCGCAGCGAAGAAGCGTCTACAAGCATCCGCACTTGGCAACAGGAAATAGCGTGGCGAGAATTTTACCAACACGCTATGTATAATTTTCCAGAATTAGCAGACGGCCCCTATCGTCAAGCATTCAAAGACTTTCCTTGGGAGAACGATGAAAAACTCTTTCAAGCTTGGTGTCGAGGCAAAACTGGCTATCCTATTATCGATGCAGCAATGCGGCAGTTAAATGAGACAGGTTGGATGCACAATCGCTGCCGCATGATAGTCGCCAGTTTCCTCACCAAAGATTTAATTATTAACTGGCAATGGGGGGAAAAATACTTCATGCAAAAATTGATAGATGCCGACCTTTCTGCTAACAACGGCGGCTGGCAATGGAGCGCATCTAGTGGCATGGATCCGAAACCTTTGCGAATATTCAATCCGGCGAGTCAAGCTCAGAAATTTGACCCTGAAGGGGAATATATTCGGCACTGGGTTCCAGAATTGCGTCGCGTTGATACTAAAGCTTTGCTAACAGGAAATATTTCGCCTTTAGAACGCAGACTTCTTCATTATCCCTCTCCAATCGTAGATCACAACGAGCAGCAGCGTAAGTTTAAGGAACTTTATAGCCACCAAAAAAACGCAGATTAGACTGCTCGATTTTTGGCTATAGTTACCAGTAAATTAAGTTGAGGCGGCGCCGTGTGCACCTCAACTTAAAAGATTGTATCAGTTATAATAAACTTAAATAAATCGGAGGTTGAAATGGTAACGCTGCAATTAAGGCAAATCAGTGTACCCCCAGGACATAGAGTGCTGTTCAATGATGTCAACTGGCAGGAATTTGAAGCAATTTTAGAAGAGTTGGGAGAACACCGTAGCTCTAGAATAGCTTACAGTCAAGGAACTTTGGAGATTAGGATGCCACTACCAGAACATGAGAAAGCTAAAATCATTATTGGCTATTTAGTTAAAATTCTGTTTGAGGAACTAGAAATAGACTTTGAACCATTTGGTTCGACGACTTTCAAGCGAAAAAATATGTTACAAGGAATTGAGCCTGATGAATGTTTTTACATTCAGAATCATGCTCTAATGATTGGCAAAAAGCGGATCGACTTAACTGTAGATCCGCCACCTGACTTAGCAATTGAAGTCGATCTAACTTCCAAAACTCAACTCGATGCTTACGAAGCTTTGGGAGTACCTGAAATCTGGCGCTATGAAAATAACCAGCTTCAGATTAATGTGCTTCAAGATGGGAAATATGTTGAATCTGAAATTAGTCCTACTTTTCCCAATCTGCCAATTATTGAAGCTATTTCTCAATATTGCGAACAAAGCCAAACAGTGGGCACGAGTCAAACTCTCAGATTGTTTCGGAAGTGGGTTAAAGACCAAATACAAAATTGATAGGAAATCCCTATTTCCCGCACTGGCTGTCAGAAGTCCAGCTTATTTACGATCGCCAAAAAGCCCAGTTTATGACAGCAAGCCTCCTAATTCCCTTGTATTTTTAATTTCGCTTTTGGGAAATAGAGAGAGTGTAAGGGTGTTGACCTTGAGCTCGATCGCCCACAAAAATAACATAAGTCCCCTTGTCCCCATAACCGGAAAATTCTACATTCCCCGCAGCAGCATTCGCCGGCAGCACGCAGAAACGCCCCCTCGGCCCCTGAATCATCAAACTCGGAGCTCCAGCAGTTTGTACTGCAATCCGCCAGTAAGGCAAATCCTGCGTTACTTCAATGACGTGGTTCGGCCCTTGAGAGACAAAACCGCAGTCGCCGCTATTGTTCGGGCCGCCGGAAACTCCAGAAACTCCCAGCGGTTCGGGAAATCCCGGAGCAATTTGTAGCGGTTGGCTCCGAAGGGCACCGGCATCCGCTAAAATCATTGCCAAGGCTACGGTCACGATCGAGCTAAACCACAGTTTGCCGCGATCGCCCGGATAATTGATCTTCATGTTTCCTCACACAATGGCATTTGGTTCTAGTTCTTTGACGGTAGGAGATAATGGCGGTTCCAAACACATTAATCTAAAATAACTTCCGAATTTTTTTATGAATCCTCAAAATAATTTCAATTGGCAGCAAGCGTTGGGAGAACTAAAAGCTAAAGTAGAACGATCGCCACTCATCACACAAAATTCAGACAGCTATCAAGCCGTCGGAACCTTATACAATCAATTACTCGACAAGTTTCAAAGACTCCCCAAACCTGGGCAGGTGGCAGCCTTTGCCGTCGGAGCGATAATTGTCCTGACAGTCTTCAATAGCATCGTACAGCTAATTTCAGCGCTGATGACTCTTGCCGTTCTGGGAGTGCTAATCTACATAGCGTATAAATTGGCAATTTCGCCCCAGTCCTCAAATACTAACGACAAATAATAGGAATTTCTAAATATGGCTAACCCCACCGCGCCCAGCGGCATCAATCAACCCGATCCGTCTTGGCAAACACAATCCAAGCAAATGCCACTGCTGGTTCGCAGGTGCGGCGCTTGGGCAGTGGAAATTTCGTTAATTGCGGCCAGCGCCCTCGTTCCCTTTAGTATCGGGGCATTAGTCAACCAGGAAACTCAAACCGTGCCGCTCAATTCCTCCATAGCAGCAGCATCCGAAACCGTCGCCCGTACTTTGGGCATACCCGTGCGCGATCGCAGCCCCAGAGTCGCACCCCTAACTAATCTATTCTGGTCAGGGGCACTGCTGGCACCGGCAGTTTTAGCGGGGTGGCAACTGTTTTTGCTCGCCAGAACCGGTCAAACTCTCCCCAAACGCTGGTTCGGTGTCAAAGTTGTCACAGCGTCGGGTACTCCTCCGGGTTTTGGGCAAGTGCTAATTCGCGAAACTTTAGGGCGCTGGGGAGTGCCTCTGGGCGTCGCTTACGGCATTTGGCGCTTGAGCGGTGCGTTTCCGGATTTGCTGATTTTAGGGGGGCTGAGTGGCTTGGCAATGCTCGCAGACGGCGCGGTTGCGTGGCGTTACAAACGGCAAGCGGGACACGATCGACTCGCGAATACTTTGGTCGTCAACGCTCGATCGAATCAACTGTCTGACAATCCTGTCAAGACTCAAGATTGGACTGAGGAAGACGCCCAGATTGCGGCTTTAGTTGTGACTCCACAAAGCGGGCTGAAAGCAAATGCCAGTTTGTGGAATTGGATGCGCCAACACCCAGGTACAACTTTAGTGATAGTTACCATCGGCAGCGCCGGATTGATTTTAACTTTGTTTGTCGGCACTCTCATCTACACTCAAAGTCAAGCAAATATGCGGGATTCGCGGCAGCGGAACGACGAATTATTTGTAGCTTTAGTTAGCAAATTGTCTCCCACATCGGCTAGCGGGGCATCGGGCAGGCGATCGGCTATTTTGGCTTTGGGGGCGGTGGAAGACTCCCGCGCCGTACCCCTGCTAGCGGATTTGCTCGCTCAAGAAGACAACCGCGCCATGCTGGACGCGATCCAGCAAGCTTTAGTCAGTAGCGGCCCGAAAGCTTTGACTGACTTGCAGCGGTTGAATCAGGCCCTCAGCAACGACCTCGATTCCCTGCGCTTTGGCGGCAAGGCCCCGGAACGCGAGTTAGCGGCCGCCCGCCAGCGAACAGTACAAAGGGCGATCGGCAAAATTCTCACAGTGTATAGCAGCCAACTCAAGGGCGTGGATCTCAGCCGCACGGATTTAGCTCAAAGTCCTGCCGGCTCATCTCAGTTTACTTTAGTTTTAAACAAAGTTGACTTGTCGGGAATTAAGTTGAGAAATGCCAATTTAACCAATGCCAGCTTGCAGGGAACTCGCTTTTACGGCACCGGCGAAGACAGGCGTCCGGGTACATTTGACGATTGGATTTCTGACTTGAGCGGCGCTAATTTGGAAGGAGTAAATTTGACCGGGGCGTCCTTGAACAGTGCTGTAATGAACGGGACTAATTTTGTGCGCGCTGTCATGAACAAAGCTAATTTGTCAAACGGCAATTTGAATTCAGCTAATTTCAGCAGTGCTATTTTAATTGGAGCAAATTTACAGGAAGCACTGTTAAAAAATGCCCGTTTTACCGGAGCAGATATAGGAAGTGCGAATTTTTCGCGAGCAGATTTGTCAGGTGCACGTTTGGGCAAAGTGAAGGCTCAAGGCGCTCAGTTGTCCTTGACAAATTTGTCTAAATCGGAATGGCAAGGTGCTGATTTATCCGGTGCTGATTTGAGCGGCGCAAACTTACAAAATGCCAATTTGACTTCGACTAAACTCGCCAACGTGAATTTAAAAGATGCTCAGTTGCAAGATGCGAATTTTCGGAATGCGGAGGTGAGTTCGGTTGATTTTAGGGGCGCGAATTTAGCGGGAGCGGATTTTAAAGGCGCTGTGTTTCTGGGGAAGGCAGCTTCGGATCAATTTATTCAAAATCCGACTGGTAGTAAATCCGGTCGATTCCTAGGAGTTGATTTTGCGGAGGCTAAGAATTTAGATAAAAGTCAAATTGCTTACATTTGTTTGCAGGGGGGGGGTCATCCGAAGTGCCCGCAGAAGAAGTAAGGATTGGTTGTTAACGAGTAGGCTAATACAGTTGATCAACGAACAGGTAGGGTAATTATGAGCGTTAAGCGAATCATTTATCTCATCCTAGCAATTCTGGGCCTTGTACTGCCTTGGTACTATAACTTGCAGTTTTTTAGCAATGCTGGCTTGCTGGACTTTGTAACCGAGAGTTCGGCTAATCTGGCTGCGAAATCGGTAAGCTTAGATTTGTTGATTACAACTGTAGCAGGAAGCACTTGGATGTACGCTGAGTCAAAACGATTGGATATAAGTTTTGTAGGGCTGTACATAATTCTGGGTTTGCTTGTTTCGTTTTCATGTGCTTTCCCGCTTTTCTTGTTTGTGCGGGAAACCAAGCTGGAAAAATCAAGTGAAGTCTCAAGTTGAAAAGTTGTTTAACAGGTTAGTGCCGCCCAGCACAATAATTCGGTGCAGGCGATCGAGGTATTATATAATTTCCGCTAAAATCACCGTTATAGGTTTGTAGTGAGGACGGAAGTGCTGAGAATTTTATGAGGAGGAAATTCCTCACTACAAACCAACGTGATTGTTGTCGTTCGAGGGGACATAATATTAATACCAATTTCACTCATTTCTTGCTAAAAAATTTTTGGTTTAGTTTCATTCCCCCTGCCAAACCTACTACTGAATTGTTTATTGAAGTTGCTATTAAATCGTTCCCGGTTGCATCGGTATTTGTTCAAATGTCCAAACAGTTCGTTATCCCGAAAGCATAATTTTAGCCAACAGTCAACAGTCAACAGTCAACAGTCAACAGCCAACAGTCAACAATCATGAGGAGTACAACCGGAATTGAGATTACGCAATAGCATCCGAACTGGCAAGAGTCTCGAATTGCGCCAATAGCATTGCATCACCACTATTTGGAGCTCCAAAAATTTTAGGTAACTGGCCTGTTTCAGCTAGAACTTGTCTCACTTCTCGGTTAGATACATCGGCTAGATTTTTGTTATTTAGAATGGCATTAACCGCAGCGATACCCACACCTTGACCAACTGCGGCGTTGAATTCAACAATTCTGCCGACAGAACAAGCAAACCCTTCAAATCCAGAACAGGGACTGACCACTGCCAGGTTAGGAACGTTTTTAATTAATGCGTGGCGGATGCCAACATTAAAGATAGGGTGTTTAAAACTCAGACTTTTAAACCATCCTAGACGAGTTGCTTGATCGCGAATACCCTGGATGCCTCCGCGTACATCAAAATGATAGCTAAATGTTGCCAGGGCTTCATTAGCAGGTACGCCACCTAACAGCATTTGTGCGCCAGTTAAAGGTTCTACAACTCCCGTCACATTGCCAGCGTGTCTGATATAAAGTTCTGAGGCAGAAGTAACAGAAGTAGCGCCCAAACTCCTCAGCCAAGTTGTAATAAATAAAATCTCTCTTTGCATATTAGCCGTGGGTTTGCTCCCGTTTCTAGCTAAGGCTTCCGCTTCGCTGGCGGTGACTGCAAATAAAAGCGCATTCCACGAAAGTCTGTCATTTGGAAGTATGGCTATATTTCCCTCATCTAAAATTACGCCAGTTTCAGAAAAAGATAGTTTTCTTCCCCTAAAGGAGTGGTAAGCTACAGACAGAGCCGGCGAACGAACATCGATGTAATCGTTACCCGCCCACAGAGTTTTGAGATTGCCTTGAGTGTCTTTCATTTCCCGCCGGAGTTCTTCTGCTAGTTGGGCATCCTTGTCGGCAGCGTACAGCAAAAATTTTTGACTCTCTGAATCGGCCAGGTTGGTGAAGCGTTTTAGATAAATGTAATCGAGTTCTTTCAGTGCTCTTGCACTGAGTCCTTGGGTTTCAAAAACGAGGGTGACTGGAAGTTCTGAGTTAGGCAGACCAAATGTTTCAAATCCCTTCAGCTTTCTCACACCTGCTGCTTGAGCTAATTCGGCATTGACAGTGGCATCAATAAATTGCTTGCCGGCATAAACTACGCCTTTAGAGGTGGTTATACTAGCAATTTTTTGGCCTTCTTTAGTGACTGATTGAATTTCTACTTTGCTGAGGAGATCTGCCCCAGCTTTTACCAGCATTTCTTTCAGCGCTGCACTGGCTTTGCGGGGGTCAAGTGCAATTGCCTTAACGCCGGATTTTTGTAAGAATTCTTTATAGATTGTCGCCGGTGAACCAAAGGTATCTAACTTTAAAGATTGTTGAAGTTCTTCACTAATCTGACTTCTATCTAAATAAGCAAGACCGCCTCTTACCAAATGCCCGCCAATTCCTTCTTGCAAGCTTGCTTTCGACATCAGTAGAATTCGCGGATAACGCTTTGTTCGGCGAAGATATTCTCTGGAGGCAGAGATAACAGCTAGAACTCCTGGAACTTCATCACCAAAACAGATGACATCGTAATAACGCACATCCATGACCATTATTTAATAACCTCTCGTGATTTTCATATTTTAGAGCTAAATTTCAATGTTTTTTTACCGAAAGACGCGTTACAGACCGCAGAACAAGGCAAAAAACCCGGTTATGAAGGTTTTGATGCGTTCAGGACTAATTAAAATTGCTATAGCAATCCTAAATGAATCGTAAATTTTTTACCCCACCCCAACCCTCCCCGAACCCGCGGGGAGGGAGTAAGAAATTCACAAATGATTTAGGATTGCTATATTACGCAACAGCATCCGAAGTGACAAGATTCTCGAATTGCGCCAATAGGATTCCATCAGCATTATTTGCCACTCCAAAAATTATAGGTAACTGACCTGTTTGGGCAAGAACTTGTCTCACTTCTCGGTTAGATACATCGGCTAGATTTTTGTTATTTAGAAGGGCATTAATCGCTGCGATACCGACGCCTTGACCAACGGCGACGTTGAATTCAACAATTCTGCCTGCAGAACAGGCCAACCCTTCAAACCCAGAACAGGGGCTGACCACTGCCAGGTTAGGAACGTTTTTAATTAATGCGTGGCGGATGCCAATATTGAAGGTAGGCTTTTTAAAAGCCATACTTTCAAACCATCCTAGACTGCTTGCTTTCTCGTTAATACCCTCGATACCTCCGCGGATATCAAAATAATAGCTAAATGTTCCCAGTGCCTCATTAGCTGGTACGCCACCTAACAGCATTTGTGCGCCAGTTAAAGGTTCTACAACTCCCGTCACATTGCCGGCGTGTCTGATATAAAGTTCTGAGGCAGAAGTAACAGAAGTAGCCCCCAAACTCCTCAACCAAGCTGCAAGAAATAATATCTCGTTTTGCATATTAGCCGTGGGTTTGCTCCCGCTTCTCGCTAAGGCTTCCGCTTCGCTGGCGGTGACTGCAAATAAAAGCGCATTCCACGAAAGTCTTTCATTTGGAAGTATTGCTATATTTCCCCGATCTAACATTATGCCGGTTTCAGGAAAAGATAGCTTTATTCCTCTAAAGGAGTGGTAAGCTACAGACAGAGCCGGCGAGCGAACATCGATGTAATCTTTTCCCGCCCACAGAGTTTTGAGATTGCCTCTAGTGTCGATCATTTCCCGCCGGAGTTTTTCTGCTAGTTGGGCATCGTTGCCAGCAGCGGACAGCAAAAATTTTTGAGCGTCTGAATCGGCCAGGTTGGTGAAGCGTTTTAGATAAATGTAATCGAGTTTTTTCAGTGTTCTTGCACTGAGTCCTTGGGTTTCAAAAACGAGGGTGACTGGAAGTTCTGAGTTAGGCAGACCAAATGTTTCAAATCCCTGCAACTTTCTCACGCCGGCCGCTTGAGCTAATTCGGCATTGACAGTGGCATCAATAAATTGCTTGCCGGCATAAACTGTGCCTCTAGAGGTGGTTATACTGGCAATTCTTTTGCCTTCTTTATTGACTGATTGAATTTGTACATTGCTGAGGATATCGACTCCAGCTTGTAACAGCATTTGTTTCAGGGCTGCACTGGCTTTGCCGGCATCAAGTGCAATTGTCGTAACACCGGATTTTTGGAGGAATTCTTTATAGATTGCCGGCGGTGAACCAAAGGTATCTAAATTTAAAGATTGTTTAATTTCTGGACTAATCTGACTTCTATCTAAATAAGCAAGGCCGCCTCTTACCAAATGCCCGCCAATTCCTTCTTGCAAGCTTCCTTTAGACATGAGCAGAACTCGCGGATAACGCTTTGTCCGGCGACGATATTCTCTGGCGGCAGAGATAACAGCAAGAACTCCTGGAACTTCATCACCAAAGCCGATGACATCGTAATAACGCACATCCATGACCATTATTTAATAACCTCTCGTGATTTTCATCTTTTCGAGCTAAATTTCAATGTTTGCCCTCAAACTCTCTGTTTTTCCCAAATCTAGCTCCATCTTTCCTGATTGATTGTTTTGATAAATATTCACACATTCCTGGACGTAGCAACTGGGTTTTTTCCCGAAAATCCTGCGTTGAGGGCGATCGCACTCCGTTGAAAAACCCGGTTTCTGAGCGTCAACAGTGTGTAAGTCTTGTAGCCTTTACTGCCATCAGGTCAGATTATCAGGATCTATCCCCAACTCCCGCAATCGCTGAGCTAGTCGATCGGAACGTTGGGCCAATCGATCGGCGCGCTGCGATTCCTGTTGGGCGAGTTGCGCTGATTCTTTCACCTGTTCTTCAGGAGTCAGATAACGTTTTCCCTCTGCATCGTACCAATACAACCACTCCCTTGTCACCCCAGAATAATTGCCCCTTTCACAACCAATTCCTAAACTAATCTCTGGCATCCAAACTGGATGTCCTGGCTGTAATTCATACTTCCCATTGACTAACTTATGTACTTCCAAACGGGGTTTACGGCGGCGGCGGGAAGAATAAATGACGTAATAAAGTACGCCTAAAGCTTGATATTCCTCCAACTTTGCGGTGTATTCTTTCCGATAAGTTGGGGAAACTACTTCCAGCACAAAAGTCGGCAGAACATTTTCATCCCACAGCACGTAACTGGGACGTAATTCTTCATCATAAAACCTTTCTACACCTAAACTTAAGAAAGCATCTGGCACAATGGCCGGTTTGTCGGGGTGAGAATAGATACCCATATCTATGCCAAAAAACCAGTCCATGCGTTCTGCCCAAAGTATTAGCAAGATTGCTTTTAACAACCCCGGTATTAGTTCTTGCAGTTCGTTATCCACAGGCGTTTCATCCGAGTCTGGTAGTTCATCGGCGGAGGGCAAGTTCCTCGGCAAGTTGTACTGTAACATTGCGGCTTTCCTCAAAACTCATTAATATTATACCGTTGATTTGTTTGGCGATAGTATTTATTGAACGAACCGCGAAGACGCGCAGGAAGAGAAGAGAATATGATAGGTAATTTTGACTTAGTTAATCTGAATGAATTTTTGTAAAATATTTGCTGAGACTTACGCGATCGACTAAACTATGTCTAACCAGTCGGTTCTAATGGGGAGCAGCCGTTAGAGGAAACGGGGAAAGTTCGGTGCAAGTCCGGCGCTGTCCCGCAACTGTAATGAAGGTCATGTCGCTTTCTGAGTCAGGATGCCCGCCGATGTGTTAATTTACATAGTCTCATCTGCGAGGTTCAGTGTGAAGACCGGAAATCGGAAATTGGTCAGCTTGGGATTGATGGCTGGCTTGAGTTGTTATATTGTCTTGGGTTCGGCAACGCCCGCCGCAGCTATGCACATTTCGGAAGGTTTTTTGCCGATGCAATGGGCTGCGTTTTGGTGGATTGTGGCGCTGCCTTTTTTTGCAGTAGGTTTGCGATCAATTACTCGTATTACAAAAGAACACCCGGAACTTAAACTGCTGCTAGCTTTAGCCGGTGCGTTTACTTTTGTGCTTTCTGCTTTAAAAATTCCCTCGGTAACGGGCAGTTGTTCTCACCCCACGGGTACTGGTTTGGGTGCAATTTTGTTCGGCCCTTCGGTGATGGCTGTACTGGGGGCTTTAGTTCTGCTGTTTCAAACGTTACTGTTAGCTCACGGCGGGCTGACAACGCTGGGAGCTAATATGTTTTCGATGGCGATTGTCGGCCCTTTCGCTGCGTATTTTATCTATCAATTGCTGTTGCCAACTGGTAGCCAGCGGGCGGCAATTTTTTGTGCAGCAGCTTTGGCAGATTTGCTGACTTACGTGGTTACTTCGATTCAGTTGGCATTAGCTTTCCCCGCAGCAAGCGGCGGTTTTATGGCTTCGTTTCTAAAGTTTGCTGGCATCTTTGCTATCACTCAAGTACCCCTTGCTATTAGTGAGGGATTGCTGACTGTATTAGTCTGGAATTGGCTGCATTCTTACGGGAAGCCGGAGTTAGAAACTTTGAAACTATTGAGACAGGAGTCATAAGCCATGAGTCAAAAAAACACAAGAAATCAGCAAGCTACTTCACAACAAAATTGGATGTTGGTAATTGCTGTTATCGTGCTTGCCGTTATTCCTCTAGTTTTTGTCCGGGGTGAATACGGCGGAGCGGATGGGGAAGCACAGAAAGCGATTACGGAAATTCAACCGGACTATCAACCTTGGTTTAACCACTTTTTTGAGCCTGCTAGCGGAGAAATTGAAAGTTTGCTGTTTGCGACTCAAGCGGCGCTAGGAGCGGGCGTAATTGGCTACGCGGTCGGGCTGTACAAGGGGCGATCGCAGCGACAAAAATCTGATGATGAATAGCCGTCGGAATGAACCATCAGATTGATAGTCTGGCTTATACAAATCGCTTGCGCGGGTTGCCGCCAGCTCACAAGTTATCCTTTGCGATCGCCCTTTTAATCCTGTCTCTCGTTTCTGGGGCGATCGTCCAATTGTCGATCGCCCTTTGGTTGGCTGTCTGGATCGTCATCTATGCGGGTATTCCGGGGAAACTGTATTTGCGGTTGCTGTCGCTACCGTTGATGTTTTTGCTGACAAGTTTGCCTGCTTTGGCGATGGGTGCGGTTGAGTTAAGTCAAATTCAGGAAATTCAGTGGGATATTTGGCAAGGTTGGGGCATTAGCATCGGCACTTTTTATCTGTATGTGAGCCGCACTGGAATATACCAAGTGAGCTTGCTATTTGCCCGTGCCTTCGCATCGACAAGCTGTATGTATTTCATCCTCTTGACTGTTCCATTTACCGAAATCTTGCAGATTCTCAGACAATTACGCTGTCCCGAGTTAGTCACAGAACTGCTATTACTAATGTATCGGTTTATTTTTAGCTTATTGGCGATCGCCGATGAACTTTGGATAGCCCAAAACTCGCGCTGTGGCTACCGCACTTGGAAGCGGGGAATGCACAGTTTAAGCATTTTAATCGGGCAATTGCTTCAGCGAACTTTAGAAAACTACCGTCAAGTTTCCTTGAGTTTAGCATCGCGCGGCTTTAATGGAGAACTGCGGGTTTGGCATTCTTCCCCTTACAAACCTTCGCGAAGATATATATTTGAAGCTTTGTTTGGGTGTACAGTTTTAACTTTGTTAAACGTGCTATTTCAACATTAAATTACTCGTTCCCAGGCTCTTCCTGGTAACGCAGAACCGGAGGCTCTGCCTCCAATTTCCCCTTCGCCACGCGAGGCAGAGCCTCTGGAAATCGGTTCCCAGGCAGAGCTTAGGAACCAGTCAAATTCATTCCCTGCCGCCGGATTTAATATATGACTTTTATGAACATAATTAATGAATTTAATGAATTGACTTCAAAAGAAATCTGTTGAATTATTGTAGTCAACACTTATCTTGTGGAAATCCTATGATAAATCAACGACTCATCAAAAAAATAGTTTTTTTGTTAATGGCTTCATTAAGCCTATTGTTGGTAACAGTGACTCATACAGTGGCCCAACAACTACCATTCTACTGGGATAACATCAACGTCACAATCGACGTTCAGACCAACGGAGAT
The DNA here is from genome assembly GCF_036705715.1 of Microcoleus sp. AT3-D2. Classification (NCBI taxonomy): domain Bacteria; kingdom Bacillati; phylum Cyanobacteriota; class Cyanophyceae; order Oscillatoriales; family Microcoleaceae; genus Microcoleus; species Microcoleus sp. AT3-D2. Next base: position 106,949 of record NZ_JAUBVE010000002.1, read on the forward strand.
ATGTTAGTTACCGAAACGCAAAAATATGTGTTCACAGTAGACTACACCAATGAACGATATCGCTATATTCCTTTAGATAAGGTCGATGAAATTAAAGATGTGACCGTTATCGAAAAAAATCAAATAATTCCTAGTAGCACTGGAACTGAAAATAATCAACTTTGGATTCGTTGGCAACATGAATTAAAACCGCCAGACTCACATACTTTTGTCATCAAATATCGAGTTGTAGGTGGATTGCAACTAGATGGTGAGAATACTCTAGTTTATTGGAAAGCTATTGCAGCGGGTCGCAAAGCTCCGATTAATAGCGGAAAAGTTACGGTGAAATTACCAGAAGCTTTGTCAGGTAAAGTTCTCTCGTTTACGAATTTTGGTGCAGCAGCAGTTCCTCGTCAAGTAGATCCTAAAACATTGGAATTTGTGGCAAGTCAGGCTATTCAACCCCAACAAGAATTAGAAGTACAAATCGCATTTCCCCAGGCAATTCTGAATATACCTCAACCTGGTTGGCAACAAAGTAGCAACCAATCTCAATCTTCTCCGGGAGAAGAAGGCTTTTCCATAGACCTAGGACCCATTTTTTTTCTAATGTTGTTCGGACTTTTTCCAGCTTTAGGAATTATCACATCCATTGCAAATCGACGCTGCCCTGAGTGTAAAAAGTTCAATCTCAAACGAACTTATAAAGTTTTGATTCCTGCAACTACTAGCCGTTCAGGAAAGCAGCAAGTTACCCACCACTGTGGACACTGCTCTTACCATAACGAGTACGAAGCAGTAATTCCAGTCATTAGCAATGACAGCGGTGGTGGTGGCGGTGGTGGTGGTGGCGGTGGCGGCGGTGGTGGCGGTGGTGGTGGCGGTGGCGGTGGCGGTTAATATCAACGAGACTTACGCATCACAAGCAAAGAAACCGGGTTTTTACTGAATCTGCCGGTTGTAACCAAGTATTCTCGCCAAAAACCCGGTTTCTGACTACCCGCGCGTCCAGGACTATTGTTGATAATTTTCGTATTCTCGTTAGTTTAGCGGGCAGGATTTGAATAAGGGCGATCGCACTTTCTTACAGATTGTACGATCGCTTTTAAATATTGGATGGAAATTTTAGTCACTCATTTTGAGATGCACCGATCGCACTTCATGCACAATCATATTCCAAATATGACTTTTATGAACATAATTAATGAATTTAATGAATTGACGTTCAAAGAAATATATTGAATAGTGATTGTAGTTAACAACTTTTCAGTAAATTTGAGCTTAAAACAGATTAAAAACTATGACTAAATTACGTTGGCTTCGCAAGCTTTTACCCTTAGCAGTATCTGTAGCAACCGCGATCGCAGCAGCAGAAGCGATCGCCCCACCAGCTTCTGCACAAACCAATCCGCCACCTCCGCAAGCCCAAGAAGTTCAACTAGCCCAAGCAGAAGGATTTAGCATTCCGATTTGGATCTATCCCGTAGGAGCAATGTTCCTAGTTTTCATCTTTATACCCAAGATTGGCTGGACTTTGGGATTAATTGCGATCGGCGAACGAGAAGTGGGAATTGTTACTAAGAAATTCTCCCGCAAAAATTTGCCCTCCAATAGATTAATTGCTCTCGATGGCGAAGGAGGTTTGCAAGCAGATACCCTTCCTCCCGGCTGGCATTTTGGTTATTTTCCCTGGCAATATAGCATTCGCAAAGAACCAGTTGTTGTCGTTCCTCAAGATGAAATTGGTTTAATTATTGCCAATGACGGAGCTACCATTCCTCCCGATCGCATTTTAGGCAAAGTCGTCGATTGCGACAATTTTCAAAATGCCCGCAAATTCCTCACCGACGGTGGAGAAAAAGGACGGCAACTAGCCATCATCACCACTGGTACTTATCGGATTAATACGGCTGTATTTGAGGTGATTACTTCAGCTAATGCCGCTGCAAAGGGTATGCAGCCGTCGCAACTTCAACTATACAAACTTGATCCCGATCGCGTGGGAATTGCGAACGTCCTAGACGGCGTTCCGATTGATGAAGGTGAAATTGCTGGGCCGATAATTCCCGGTCACGACAATTTCCAAAAAGCACAATCTTTTATCAAGGGTGGCGGGCGTAGGGGCTTGCAAGAACAGGTGATTCTATCTGGTTCCTGGAACCTCAATCCCTGGTTTGTGCAAGTTGAACAAGTAAATATGACGGAAGTGCCGATCGGTTATGTAGGCGTAGTAATTTCCTATGTGGGAAAATCGCACCAAGATGTAAGCGGCGCCGCTTTTACCCACGGTAATCTCGTCAATAAAGGCGATAAAGGTGTGTGGGTCGAACCGCTTTATCCAGGCAAACATCCGATAAATACAAAAGTGATGAAAGTAGAACTTGTTCCCACTACGGATGTTGTTTTAAACTTCACATCGCGGTTCAGCGGAGAACACGGCTACGACTCCAAATTAAGTGCTCTGAAATTGCTTTCTTTTGACGGATTTACGTTTGAGTTAGAAGTTTTTCAGATCATTCATGTCGGTACTTTGGATGCACCGAGAGTCATTTCGCGCCAAGGTTCCATGCAAAATCTGATCGACCAAGTGCTGCGTCCAATTGTGGGCAATTATTTTCGCAATTCCTCTCAAGAATATACAATACTCGATTTCCTGATCGCGCGCAGCGAGCGCCAAGCAGAGGCGGCAGAACACGTTCGTCAAGCCCTGCGCGCCTACGACGTGCAAGCTGTGGACACGCTGATCGGTTTGATTTCGCCGCCACCAGAGTTGATGCAAACATTGACTGATCGCAAAATTGCTCAGGAACAAGAAAAAACTTACGACGTACAGCGCATTTCAGAGTCGCAGCGTCAAGAATTGGTGCGCGCAACTGCGATCGCAAATATTCAAAATCAGGTGGTGGCGGCAGAACAAGGGGTGAAAATTGCCCAACTGAGTGCAACTGCTGCGATCGAACACGCTAGTGGTGAAGCAGAAGGGATTCGGCTGATGGGACAAGCAAAAGCGGATGCTTATCAAGTTGGTGTCAACGCTTTGGGTACGCAGAGTTACACGCTGTTGCAACTGATGCAAGCAGTTTCGGATGGTAGCGTTCGTGTTGTTCCCGATGTCACAGTGAATGGTAACGGCGGTAGTGGGGGTTTGCTGGACGCTTTGATGGCAATGTTGGTGCGGAATGAAACCAGTAAGAATGGAGAAAATGGAGTACATTCACCTGTAATTAATGTCAAGAAATCTAAGTCTGTCCTTGTGGAACCTGTGGCCGAATCACCAGTAGCAAAAGTGCATTCGGTGGAGTCATTGGAGTCTCCTAATCATTCACCATTTCCTCAGTATGAGGCTATTGATGAAACTGATATTGATTCGGCATTTGGTGAATTGTTAGGTATTTGAGCTGAGTGCAATTTGTAGAGAGGACGACGGTCCTCTCTGAAAGCTTTTTGTTTAAGATTTTACTGTTCAGAGAATTAGAGGTGCAAAATTATGACGTTTATGGTTAGACAGAAATACGTAAATTTGTCAAGGTTGATGGTGGTAGTTGCTTTTAGTGCGATCGGTCTAAGATCATGTGGAAATATATCTTCCCCATCAGTCGCACAGACGCAGCCGGCAAACAAAACATTTGGTGATTGGTGTCGCGAAAAAGCTTCTTTGAGTCCTGCAACTAAACATACTGTTGAGGTGATGTTGAGAGAAGCTGAGACTACTGAGTGCGATGCAGCCGATTGGAAACTTTCGAGTCTCACGAATCTCGTTCTCGAAAACAATAAAATCAGCGACATCAAACCGCTAGCATCTTTGACTAACCTGACTTCGCTCGTTCTCGAAAACAATAAAATCAGCGACATCAAACCACTAGCATCTTTGACTAACCTGACTTGGCTCTTCCTCAACAGCAATAAAATCAGCGACATCAAACCGCTACAATTTTTGACGAAACTGGATTATCTTTACCTCGACGACAATCAAATCAGCGAGATCAAACCATTGCAATCATTGACTAACCTAACTAATCTCTACCTCGACGACAATAAAATCAGCGACATCAAACCCTTGCAATCTTTGACTAAACTGGATTATCTCGGTCTCGACAACAATAAAATCAGCGACATCAAACCGCTAGAATCCTTGACTAAACTGACTTCGCTCATTCTCGATAACAATCAAATCAGCGACATTAAACCATTGCAATCTTTGACTAAACTGACTCGGCTCGAACTCAAGAACAATCAAATCAGCGACATCAAACCGCTAGCATCTTTGACTGACCTGATTGGGATAGTTCTCGACAACAATAAAATCAGCGACATCAAACCGCTAGAATCCTTGACTAACCTGACTTGGCTCTTCCTCAGCGGAAATCCGATCGCCCCCAAAACTTGCCCTCTCAAACCCGAGTCTATCTGTGATTGGGAACCCATAAATTAAATGCTCAAACCTTACTACTCTGAAAATGACAGGCACAAGATTATGACATTTATAGTTGGACACAAACAGATGAATTCACCAAAGTCGATCGCACTTACTTGTTCTACGATCCTAGCATTATAGGGAAATGTGCTGTGTGCGATCGCACCAGAAACCCAACCGGGAAACAGTGGACAAAAATTTGGTGATTTTGTCGCGAACAAGCTGATTGCAATAATTCGACCAAATATGACTTTTATGAAGTCTAATATTATGACTTTTATGATATCTATCAATGAATTATATGAATTGACTTTCAGTGCTGGTTTGATTATGTTAACAGTATTATCTTTCTCTTTTCTGACTCTGCGCCCTCTGCAGTTGCATCATTCATTTATTCAAAAACAACCGTCAACGATATTACTCATCCAGGAGAATACAAAATGACTCAACAAAAACCCAACCAAAATAATCCCAACCCAACGGCTTTTATTCTCTTAGGGATAGTAGCACTGGCCGCCCTCAAATTAATTCATGGACTTTTCGGCAATCGTAACAGTTACAAACTTAAAGCAGTGTGGAGTTGGCTGTGGGGATTGCCCATTGAAGCTGACAACAAAATTGCAGTGCAAGTTGCCCAAGAATCGCTGCAATCCATGCAAAAGTCCGTGCTTAAGTTAACTGAATCTGTTGCCCAAATTTCTGCAAGTTATCAACAAACTAAACAGAAATATGATAGCAAAAAGCAAGAATTTATCCAACTAGAACAGCAGGCAACTCTAGCTAATTATCACGGCAATGAAGCAGCCGCACGTTTAGCGATGGCAAAAGCGATCTCGATTGAAAAATGGCTGCCAACATTAGCAGGGCAAGTTGCTCAATCAGAACAAATTTTGACTGCCAATAAAGATAAATTGAATCGCGAACGCCAGCGCTTAGAAACCTACAAAATGGAACTGCAAAACCTCAAAGATTTGTCAGAAGTAAATGAGGCATTAGCGGATATCGCTAAAGTGAACGGCAGCATCAGTACAGATTCAGCGCAATCGCAATTTGAAGAGGCACAGTCATCTATCCACAAGCGCTACTTGCAAACCAATGCCTTAGTCGAATTATCGGAAAATCCGGCTGAAAAACTGACGGCAGACCTGGACCAAATGATGCTAGACGATGAGATTTCTCGCCGACTGCTAGAACTGAATTTGTACAATCAATCGCAGATTTTACCCATTGACGAGAAGAGGCACTGACCCAATAATTATAGATGTTTTTTATCGTCCCAGGCTCTCCCTGGGAATACCCTGACCCTCTGCCTCTCAACAGTAAACAATATCGCAATAAGGAGAACAAATCATGTATCAAGATACTAACAAAATAAAAAGTCCGCCGCCCATTGTTTTTATTATTCTCTTCGGCTTAATTGCGTTTGGCGGATACAAGTTTATTCCAGGTTTATTCAAGGGCAAAATTTCAGAGAAATCGGGGTCGATCGCCACTCACATGAGTTTAGGAAATCAGATATTGCTGACATCGCAAACAACAGCCAAAAAGCAAGCAGGCGTTACAGCTTTTGCCAAAGGAGATTACAAAGAAGCTGTTCAAAAATTTCAGGCTTCGTTGCAACAAAATCGCAACGACCCGGAAACGGTAATCTATTTGAATAATGCGAGAGTAAGCGATCGCACTTCTCTGAAAATTGCCGTCAGCGTGCCGAGCGGCAGCAACCCCAACATCGCCCAAGAAATCCTCCGAGGTGTCGCCCAAGCTCAAGATGAAATCAACGCTAGGGGAGGAATTAACGGTGCCGGTTTGCAAGTTGAAATTGTCAATGACAATAACCGTCCAGAAGTTGCCAAAGAAGTTGCAGCAGCCTTAGCAAATGACCCGAAAATTCTCGCGGTAATCGGACACAATGACAGCACTGCGTCTTTAGCTGCCGCTCCAATTTATCAGGAAAAGAAACTGGTGATGGTGACACCTACCAGCAGTACGAATAATTTGTCAGGTTTTGGCAGCTATATTTTTCGGACTGTGCTAAATAGTGGCTCGACGACTGCTCCTTTAGCAGAGTATATCGTCAAACAAGCAGGCAAAGCCAATATTGCCTTCTGCTACGACTCTCAAGCTGCTGGCAGCGCTTCATTTAAGGATGAATTTATTGCCTCTCTTTCAGCATCAGCCGGCAGATTAGTTCCTATTGTCTGCGACTTGTCAGCGCCGACATTTAATCCCAACAATGCCATTGCCGATGCTGTTAGCAAAGGAGCAGAAGTATTGATGCTAGCACCCTACATCGAGCGCCTCGATCGCGCGATCGATCTAGCGCGTGCAAATCAAGGCAAATTGCCACTCTACGGCAGTTCAACTCTTTACACCTTTCAAACGCTAAAAGACGGGCAAAAAGACATTGACGGGCTTGTTTTGCCTGTTTCCTGGCATCCTGAAACTAATCCCGGCAGCACTTTCCCAAAAAATGCCAATCAGCGTTGGGGAGGAGTAGTAAATTGGCGGACAGCAATGAGTTTTGACGCGACTCAAGCTGTGATCGCGGGTTTGAAGCAAAGCAATACGCGGGAAGGGCTGCAACAAGCACTCAAAAGTCCGAGTTTCTCGGCACCAGGAGCAAGCGAAGAAGTGAGGTTTTTGCCCACGGGCGATCGGGCTGGTAAGCCGATTTTAGTGCAAGTTAAACAAGGAGGAAGCACTGGCTATAACTTTGTCCCGCTGCGGTAAGTTTGTTAAGTGCGATCGGACTCACATCTTGCACATTCTCAATAAGCCTTTCAGGGGCGGGCAGGATGCCCACCCCACCAGAAAATTCCTTGTGGAACAAACATCTTGCCTGTTTATTAGTATAATTAAAATCTAATTTTCTGTTGAATTAGCATAATTTTTAAGATAAAATGAAATGAGTAGATTAAAGGAGAGCGTTGTATATGATCGCGCCAGTTGAAACCAAAACCTACACGGCCCAGGAATATCTAGAATTGGAAATAAATTCTCAGGATCGGCATGAATTTATCAATGGGGATATTGTTCTGATGGCTGGTGGCGCACCGAATCATAATGAAATTACAAGCATCTTAAATGCTATTTTGAGGGTGAGTCTCAAGGGTCAACCTTACAGTATTTTTGCATCGGATCAGCGGCTTTGGGTTCCGCAGCTTAATAATTATACTTACCCGGATGTGATGGTGGTAGCGCGCCCGATCGAACTGCAATCTGGACGGACGGATACAATTACTAATCCGCTGCTCATTGCTGAGGTGCTGTCTAAAGGTACCAAAGCTTATGACCGCGATGAAAAGTTTGCTGCTTATCGCACTATTCCTAGTTTTCAGGAGTATTTATTAATCGATCAATATCGGCTACAGGTGGAGCAATATTCTAAAACTGAAGCGAATAAGTGGATATTTTCGGAATATAGCTGTATGGGCGATCGGCTCAGTTTAACATCTGTTGCTGTGGAAATTTCGCTGGCAGATTTGTATGAAAATATTGAGTTTGGTGAATAGGCGGACGGTTTTTTGTCAAATATCCCAAATAGTGGTAATATCCCCGTATATCGATCGGCTCTGATGGAGAACAGCCATCAGACGCAAGGGGGAAAGTTCGGTGCGAATCCGGCGCTGTCCCGCAACTGTAATGAGATTATTGCATCTCTGAGTCAGGATGCCCGCCGATCTGTTTACCTGTTGTTTTTCATCTGCGAGGTATGGATGATGGTGAGTTTATTATTTTTTTAATTATTGGATTGAGATTTTTTAACCGCAGATATCAGCAGATAAACACAGATGAATGCTGATGTAATTCGAGCTGTGTTCTGAAGCATATATTATTTTAATGAAAAAAATGCGAATCGAAGATAGTGTTTGGCAGGGTAGTTTTGGCTACTGGCAAAACTTGTTTATTCACCAGAATATTTTGCCGATCGGACATACTGCTTGGAATGGTTTTTTGCATCGAGGACGAGGCTTGGTTGCTTGCCAAATAACTACTCCCATTAACTGCTCTGTGAATTGGAGCGTAGATACTATAAAGTATGATCTGCAATTTATTTCCGATTTGGAGGCAACTGTTTATTTGCAAGAACTAGAACTAGAGGAAAACACTGTTTCAAATCTGCTCCAAATCATTGATAGCTACGAACCCAAGGAAGCAATTATATTTTTGTCGATCGCCAACGGTCAGATTGATATCAATTTGTTGCAAAACTTGGCAATTTCTCCTGTTGAGTGCTATGAACAGGTATGCAAGCGCTGGGAAGAATTTCAACTCTGCCCGAAATCCTAAAACTTACTAAATTTTCCGAATGCCGCAGCCAAAATCAATCGAAATTTCCAAGGTAACTCGCTACCAAAATGCAGCGCTTAATTACTATTTGGGCCTGACAGATTCGCCCTACCTTCACTACGGCTATTGGGAAACCCTACCTGTGCCCGCTGACGAACTAACGATCGCCCGATTGCGCCTCGCTCAGCAAGCTTATACTGTAAAACTGTTGGATGCGATCCCCAAAGGCACTCATACGATACTCGATGTGGGCTGCGGGATTGGCGGAAATGCGGCTTATTTACTCGATCGAGGTTTTGCAGTCGAAGGGCTCGCACCCGATCCGTTCCAACAACAGCGCTTTGTTAAGTGTACGGGCGATCGGGCAATCTTCCACCTCACCAGGTTTGAAGACTTCAAAGCAACTCATTTCTACGATCTTATTCTCTTTAGCGAAAGTAGCCAGTATATGTCGGCTGTTGATATTGCTAACGGTGCCGCCAAAATCCTCAATCAGGGCGGTTACGTGTTGCTGGCTGATATGCTGCGATCTGATGCTAATTATAAAGAGGGAATGTTCTCTAATTGTCATGTTGTTACGGAACTTCATGCAGCATTAAAGCAGGCTGGATTCACTTTAGTAAAAACTGAGGATATTTCCGCCCATATTTTGCCGACAATCGATTTGTATGTCGATACTTTCCGCCGATATGGACTGAATACGATGATCTATGTTGCAGATTTGATTGCGATCACAGTTCCGCCCATCCACAAATTCCTGCGCTGGATATTTCGTCGCTGGTTCAAGAAGCTGGTGGTTGAAGGATTGGAGGCGGGCAAACTTTTTGAGCAACATCTCTGTTATGAAATGCAACTTTGGCAGTTGTCAAAATCTGATCAAGGCTGACACAAATATAGCAGCAATTCTAAATCATTTGTGAATTTCTTACTCCCTCCCCTTGATAAGGGGAGGGTTGGGGTGGGGTAAAAAGTTTACGACTCATTTGTGAATTTCTTACTCCCTCCCCTTGATAAGGGGAGGGTTGGGGTGGGGTAAAAAGTTTAAGACTCCTGCAAGGATTGCTATACAATGGTAATCGGTAATTGGTAATCATTCATCGGTAATCGGTAATCGGTAATTGGAGGCATAGCCTCCGGGTATTTATTCCCAGGCAGAGCCTGGGAACAAGGTTATAAAAAATAAAAAATAACGAATATGTCTGAATGGATTCTCGAATTCGATCGCACTTCCTACTCCTATCCCTGCGGTTCGCGAGTGGCAATTCAGGGTTTAAATCTCAAAGTCCCCGCTGGGAAACGGTGCGGGCTGATCGGTCAAAATGGCTGTGGCAAAACTACATTTTTTCTGTTAGCAAATGGCTTATATCAACCGCAACAGGGAATCATTAGCTGGCAAGGTGAACCCTTTCGCTACGATCGCAAATCTTTGATGCAACTGCGCCAACAAATCGGACTCGTCTTTCAAAATCCCGAACATCAATTAGTAGCTTCGACGGTAGAAGAAGATATTTCCTATGGATTGTACAATTTAGGCTTAAAAGAATCCGAAGTTGCTCAACAGGTACAGCAGGCGATCGAGCAATTCGATCTAAGCGAACTCGCCCGCGAACCAATTCACAATCTCAGTTTGGGCCAGAAAAAGCGGGTTTCCATCGCCGATATCATGGTTCTGGAGCCCAAACTGCTGCTGTTAGATGAACCTACCGCCTATCTCGATCCGCGTCACACCCGACAACTGATCGGTTTACTCCAACAAATTCACAACGCCGGAACTACTATTCTTTTAGCAAGTCACGATCTCGATTTCATCTACCGCTGGGCAGATTGGGTGTTTGTAATGGATCGAGGAAACTTGATTTTAGAAGGAACACCGGAAACAGTTTTTGCTCAGCGGGATGTGTTGGAACAATTGCAGCTTGGCGTACCGCTGGCGATCGAGCTTATCGAGCAAATCAGGGCGATGTTTCCCACAGACGATCGCTCAAACATCCCCGCTTTCGAGCAATGGCAACAACAAATTTTACAAGCACGTCGGCTGCTTTAACGGAACTTAGACAATTGATAATTGGCGTTGCTGATTCACGGTATGAATCACCTTTTCGCTTGAAGTTACAAAACTTACCCTCAAGCGGGTTTATAGCAATTGCGAAATCTTGAATTCATACCTATATCCAGCAACACCACCCGTGGGGGGAAGTTCAGATTACACATTACCAATTATCAAAAATTGATTTAGGAAAAAGGCGATCGCCCCACTGCCGATCGGCACAGTCAGATTGTCAATTCCCAGCTTGGAAACCGACTCCAAAGTAGCAGCAGCCAAAGCTACAACAGCAGACACAGCCCAAGTTTGCCAAATATTTCCTTGAACCGCCAGCAAAATCAAACTACTAATAGCAAAACTCACCAAATACATAGTTGCAGAACCTTCCCAACTCTTCTGAATTCCCCCAACTCGATAAATATGTTTGCCGTATTTCTGCCCGATGACAGCAGCCAATCCGTCGCCCCAAGTCATGACTAAAATGCCCAAAGCAGCGTATTCCTGATGTTGCAGCGGCCAAAACCAAGCTACGAGAACGCTGATACTAACAGCATAGAAAAAAGTCCCCAAACTCTTGCGGTTGATACTATTAAGACTCGGCAAAATGGGAACTTGGTAAGAAATTAGGGCGATCGCGCCTGCTAAAACCCCCGCCGAAATCCCCACCCAACCGGGTATTTCCAGCCACCACGCCAGCAAAATCACGTTTCCAGTACCGATGTGCACCACCTTCCGCGATACTTCAGGATCGACAGAAGTAAAGCGATTTAACCCCTCAGCTACCAGTAAAATCAAACCCAGCCAGACTCCCACGAGGGAAATTTGCAGCCACACAGTCGGAATTTCAGAAAATATAGACACGATATTTAGGAAAAACTTAGATCGGGCACTGTTTACTACTTTAGTGGAAAGCGCGATCGCTCTGTTCGGTGTTGGCAGGATTTTCAACCGTCGCTACGGTATAATTTACTCGCTCTCCTGTGCTCGGCTTTGGAGACAAGGTGAGTTAGTCTAATAAAAATATTCGTTTGAAGTTTTGAAATTATCAGAGAATCTAACTGCTATGCAATATGTCTTAATTATTCATGAAGTAGAAAATTATGAAGCTTGGAAACAGGTATTCGATCAGGCTGAAAGCATCCGAAAAGAAGCTGGAGAGCGCTCCTATCAAGTCTTGAAATATGACAATGAACCCAACAAAATCGTTCATTTCTCCGCGTGGACATCAATCGCAGATGCTAGGGCGTTTTTTGAGTCGCCTGCACTGGTTAAAATTAGAGAGGAAGCGGGAGTTAAAGCTCCTGAATTTATTTATCTAGACCAATTAGAGTCTGGAGTATTATGAAAGACGTATTTGTTGTATAATGTAAGTTGTTCAAACTATGTGGTTAAGTTTTGAGTATGTACGACGGTAGCTACTACCAGCTAATGGCCGAGTACAATTGCTGGATGAACCAAAATATATATTCTGTCTGCTCGACAATTCCTGATGAACAGCGCAAACAGGATATGGGTGCCTTTTTTAAGTCGATTCATGGCACTTTGAATCACTTACTGTATGGTGACAAAGTATGGATGGGTCGTTTCACTCTTCACCCATTTTCGGTAGCCGTTATCGGTCAAGAACTCTATGCTGAATTTGAGGTTTTGAGAGCAGAACGGGAGACAACCGATCGGCAAATTATAGAATGGTCTAGACACCTTAATTCTGACTGGTTGAGTCAACCGTTTGAGTACACAAGCAATGTAGATGGTAAATGCCGCGTGCTACCGACTTGGGTTCTCGTGACACATATGTTCAATCATCAAACTCACCATAGAGGGCAAATTACCACACTGCTCAAACAACTGAGCTACGACCCAGGCGTTACAGATATTCCGTGCCTACCCGCTATATCAATCGGATAATTTCTGGTTGTATAGCTACACGCCAGAAGACTGGGCGGTTAAAACCTCGTCTACACTTGCCTCTCGTCCCAGCAGAGGGGGACTGAAGAAAATCAAAAATTCCTATCAATTATGGTTGCACGAGCGAGATGATTGTTGACTGTTGACTGTTGACTGTTGGCTGTTGGCTGTTGACTAAAATTATGCTTTCGAGCTGACTGTTTGGACATTTGAACAATACCGATGCAATCGGAAATGATATGAAAGGGGCGATCGAGCCATAAAAATAGCAGGAGAAACTGGCACTCCTGCTAAACCACTACTATTTTGGCTAATTCGCGGCTTGTTACACCGGCACTCCCAAGGGGATGCCTTTGTTGTCAACCACAGCGACGGCTTGTCGCAAGGCTGCGGTACGATCGCTCATGACATGCTCTGGCGCGATCAGATCCAACAATCCCAACTTCTGCAAGCGCTGCTGAATTTTCTCGCTAGCACCGACAATGTAAACCTGCAAACCCTTATCGCAGGCATCGCGAATCGCATTTTCGATCGCCAGCGAAGCCGTCACCCCCAGCATGGGCACAGCAGTCAGATCCATCACCAAAGCATCGGCATCCTTCATAGCATTGTGTTCGCGGGAAATCGCCTTCGACAACCCAAAAATCATCGGGCCGCTCAAGCAGAACAGCAACACGCGCCCCCTACCCTGATCCAACAGTTGCTTCTCCTCCTGACTGAGAAGAACCTCATCATCCGTATCGGAAATCAGCTTCACTCCCGCAGACTGCAAACTACTCAACCGTTCGATAGTCAGGATATTGGCAATAAAGACGCCCACACCCACCGCCACAATCAGATCCACAAACACAGTCAAAAATAGTACCCCGTACATGATCAGGGAACCCTTAACAGATACTTTGTGCGATCGTTTCAGGAAACTCCAGTCAAGGATATCAATCCCCACCTTCAGCGCAATCCCCGCCAACACCGCCATCGGAATCGGTTCAGTTAACTTCGCCGCCCCCAAAACCACCACCAGCAACACCAACGCCCGAGTTAAACCCGACAACGCCGAAGTCGCGCCTGTTTGGATATTGACCACAGTTCCCATCGTTGCCCCGGCGCCCGGTAAGCCACCGCAGATCCCCGACACGATATTGCCAATTCCTTGACCAATCAACTCCTTATCGGACTTGTGCTCCGTCCGCGTTAGACTGTCCGCCACCACCGCCGTCAGCAAGGTATCGATACAGCCCAGCATCCCCAGCATCACCGCATCCACAAACATCACCGTGATTTGACCGGCGGAAAAAGTCGGCAATTGCAAGGGGGGCAGTCCCACCGGAATTGCCCCAATCCGGCGAATATCCGCGCCCTGAAACACAGTCATCGAAATTACCGTGCCGACAATCAGCGCTATCAATTGCGGGGGCACGATTTTCTTCACCTGTTTGGGCATCAGGAAAATAATTGCCACCGTCAAGACACCCAGAATTGCTTCCGGCGGATTTATGTTTCCTAGCAACTGCGGAATTGCCATAAAAGTGCCCAAAACACCGCCTTTGGGAGGGGCTTGACCCAGAAACGGTGCAATTTGCAGAATGATCAAAATCACGCCAATTCCCGACATAAAGCCGGAAATCACGCTGTAGGGCATCAGGGTGACGTATTTCCCTAGCTTGAAAATACCAAAGATGATTTGAAACAACCCCGCCAGCATCACAACGGTAAATGCCATTGCTAGCCCTTGTTCGGGATTGCTGGCGGTGAGGGATGCGACGATCGCAGTCATCACCACAGTCATCGGCCCCGTGGGTTCAGAAATCAGTGTTGGGGTGCCACCAAACAGCGCCGCAAAGAAGCCAACGCAAATGGCACCGTACAGTCCCCCGATCGGCCCGATTCCCGAAGCGACCCCGAAGGCGAGGGCAAGGGGCAGCGAGACAATGGCAGCCGTGACACCGCCGAAGATGTCGCCCTTGAGATTATTGAAACTAATCCGATTAGTGATTGACATGAGTGGTGCATTAATAAACTAGACAGAATTTAACAATGCTGACTTTGGGCCCTTCACCGAGTCTCAGGGCCAAAGTTTTTCTGACTGGCATGACAGATAGCACAAGCAGGGCAGACCCAAGGAAAGGTCTGTGCTCATGCCCGATCGATGTCAAAGTCGTAAATACTTAATTTTTTAGTATTTCTTAATTTCTTAATTTAATGTAAAACGTGTCCGATCGAATTTTTATTTTTTGCTGCCGACTCTCGGAACGATCCCCGGCAAGTTCTCGTTCGAGCCAAATCTGAGCAAATCTCAAGGCAAAACAAAACCCCGTACTCTAATTAAATTTAATATATTATCCGTTGTTGAAAATTAATAATTCTTATTGATGGTTATTTCATCAACTTTCGCACAAACTCAAAGGCCCTTGGACGCAACTCCACCGGCAGCAGCGACAATCCCAAACCAGCCCACATTTTCGCCTCAGAAACCGACTTTCCAGCCTGCACCATCAGGCGTCCTTTTGCAGTTTCACCAACCTCAATCAGTCGCAAACCTAGCGCTAACTGAGTTTCTGCAATCCTTTTGAGCCTGACTGTTTCCAACTTCTCGGAATCAAATTCGTAGCCTGTCAAATAGCGCAATTTATCGCTTAAATATGGAATTGCCCGATCGACTCCTTGCTGTCCTGCATGAACTCGATACTCCATCAACAGCTCCGGCAAGTAATAGCACTTTTTGCCCGCAATTGCAAGTCTCACAAACAAATCGTTATCTTCGCAATTTTGCCAATTCTGCCGCAGAAATCCGACTTCTTCCAGCGCGCGGCGGCGAAACAAAGTCGCCCCTATTTGCAAACTTTGTCTCAGAAAAACTACCGAGAGCAAATCTTCAATAATTCCAGCCGACAACTCGGTGCGCCCCCACCGCTGCGAATTGAGTTTCGTCTGGTTTTCGTCAATATAATTGTTAATGTCGATCACCCAGTGATCTGTACTGACAAAATCGATGCTGGGGTCTTTATCTAAAATAGCCGATGTCCGCTCTAGAAATTGCGCGCTCAGGCGATCGTCATCGTCAAACTTGATAAAATATTCGCCCCTAGCTGCCGCAAAGCCCGATCGCATATTATTACTCTTGCCGATATTCTGCGGGTGGCGAATGTAGCGAATCCCGCGATCGACAAATTCCGACATCAACAGAGGAGTGCTGTCAGTAGAACCGTCATCACAGATAATTAATTCAAAATCTGTATAAGTTTGATCTAGCACGCTGGCGATCGCACAAGCCAGTAGATGCACTCGATTGCAAGTAGCAATGCAAACGCTAATTTTCGGCACAAGTTTATACTATTTTAGATTTGAAATCGTCTAAAAATTTTGCAATTCAGTGCTGACAAAAGAACCACCAATGCCCAATGCCTAATGCCCAATGCCCTATGTATTTTAACTCAAACGAGCCGTACATTCAAGAATTAACTTTTGATTCACCAAAGCAAACGGTTGAATTTCCAAAGCGCGACGAAAAGCTTGAATAGCATTTAGGTATTCTCCCAAGGCAGCGTAGCACAAACCCAGACCGTGCAATGCCCCAAAATGCACCGGGTTCAGTTTGAGGACAATTTCGCAGTCGTGGAGCGACTTTTTATAATTTCCTTGAGTATAGTGAAGTACGGCGCGTCGGTTCCAAGCTTCCGCAAAATCCGGCGCTTCGGAGATCAGTTTCGTCAGCAAATCCAAAGCGTGGTGAACATCGCCTGCATCTAACGAAACTTGCGATCGCCTGAGAATTTGCATCCCATAGTCACCTTTCTGGTTAAACCAAGTGCGCCAGAGTTCTGTAGTTGCCCGATCGCGCACGATTTCGTCGGATTTTTTCAAGTCTTCGAGTAGCGCCTTAACAGATAATTCGTCCATAGGTGCGAAGATTGTTAAAAAGATTTTATCAATTAATTTTATCGCGCAAGCGACAACTTTATTTATCCCACATCCCATGAAGATTTTGATGCTTTCCTCGACTTTTCCCTATCCGCCAAGCCGCGGAGGAACTCAGGTAAGGACGTTTAATTTATTGCAATACTTGAGCCTGCGGCATGATGTAATTCTCGGCACTGTACGATCGCCCGATGTCACCGATTCACAAATCGACACATTGCGCCAGCAAGTTGCAGAATTGGCAGTTTTTCCCCATCCGCAGACACCCCCCCAACCCCCCCTTGCTAAGGGGGGGCTAAGACTCCACCAGGAGACTGAGGAAAGATTTTTACCTCCCCCCCTTAATAAGGGGGGGACTGAGGGGGGGTTCTCTGAAATAATAGGAAAATTCCACAGATTCAGTCGATTTTTGCAGTCGGGCACACCTCCGAACGTACTCTCAAGCTACTCCCAATCAATGCAGAATTGGGCAGACGAATTGGTAACAGCAGGTAAATGCGATGCTGTCACCTGCGAGCACAGCGTTAACGAAATTTACGTGCGTCCAGAATGGCGTCAAAAACTGCTGACAGTGGCAAACATTCACAGTTCCGTTTGGGGAACTTGCAGGGAAATGTTAGCCACCGGCACCTCGGAAAAACCCGTGCGCGATCGACTAAATTTACCGCTACTCGCCCGCTACGAAAAACGCTACTGTTCCAAATTCTCCCGCATTGTCGCGACAACATCCACAGACAGAGAGCAACTCCTAGAATTACTGTTGCCTCCGGTTCGGGTGCGAGGAAAACAAGATTTTTTTGTACCTCCCATTGATGTAATTCCTAACGGCGTGGATTTAACTCAATTTCCGTATAGATCGATCGATCCGGGAGGACACACCTTAATTTTTGCAGGCGCAATGAACAATTTGCCCAATATTGACGCGGCGCGGTTTCTCAGTTTGCAAATACTGCCGCCTTTGCAGCAGCGCTATCCCGATGCTACCCTCACCTTAGTAGGGGCTTCGCCAGTCCCGGAAGTGCTCGCCTTGGGGGAACTTCCCGGAATTCAAGTAGTAGGTCGGGTACAAAGGGTGGCAGAATATTTGCATCAGGTTGCTGTTTGTGTGGTGCCGATGCGGATTGGTTTTGGGATTAAAAATAAAACTTTGGAGGCGATGGCTGCGGGAACTCCCGTGGTTGCTAGCGATCGAGGTTTGGAGGGTTTAGCCGTCGATGGCGGCCCACAACTAATAAGGGCCTTGCGGGCCAACAAAGTTCACGAGTATGTTGAGGCGATCGCCAGTTTGTTTGAAAATCAGCAGCTAAGACAGGAGCTCTCTGTCAACGCTCGATCGCTCGTTGAAAGCCAATACACTTGGGATATCATAGGTCGGCAGTACGATCGGCTATTGCAATTTTAAACTCTAAATTCTAAAATCTAAATTCTAAAATGGCATGATGGAACACAAAATTAACCCCTCAAAAAATCGAGCCTTACCCCCAGAAAATCGCAAAGTTGCTCCTCCTCCGACAAGACGCCGGCGCCAAACCCGACGCCCCAAAAATCTTCAAGAGTCCCAGCGTCCAATACCTACTCCCCGAACTCGCGCCAGATATCCCTGGAAAAGACTGATAGCTAATTTGACAGCCCTCAGCATCTTGGGTGGCTGTGCAGCTTTAATGGGAGGCGGCGCTTGGCTGAGTTATCAGCTAATTGTCGATCCCAATGGCAACAAGTTGATCTCTCAGTTTGTGCCTGAATGGTCGCGCCTGCCTACAGGTAGCAGAGATTCGATCCAAACTCTCGATCAAATCAAAGGCAGCATCCGCAAATTGGGATTCGTAACCGGAGAAGCCCTGCCTCTTCCCGTCGATCAATCCCGCGATAATTCTATTTCCGATTTGCTCTTGCCGGTGATGGTAGAAAGAACTGTTAAGGCTTCTACTGTTTGCACAAACCCTTGTCGCCAAATTGTCGAACTTCGGGTGTACAAGCGAGTACAGTTGCCCGATCGCAGTTCCGATAAAGAGCAGTATTTTCAGTTAGCAAGTTCTGTGAACGTAGAAGGCCCTGCGGAATCTTTTGTCATTGCTTCTTTAGCTGACTCTAGATATAACAATCAAGCCTCGAATCAGTCGCTACCCCTAACACAACTGCGGCGCTTTGACGGAAAGCCCCCCGCCTCCGGCATTTGGTTTAATGTCAGCGGTCAACTAAAGCAGGGCGACAAGAAAATTCCCTACGGACAAGTCGTTCGCTACAACCCCAGCCAAAATCATTTAATGCCGCTGTTGGAGTGGGCGAGTGCGGCCGGACAACCGCCGAATTGGCAGCAAATTGTTAAGGGCGAAAACCCCCAGTTGGCGATCGACCAAACAGTTGGTTTAGAGCCGCAATTTACCCTTTATCAAATTGGCCCGCGCAAATTTTTGCCGAACCCAGTTCAGTTAACGGCGATTTCTTTAGAAGAAATTGCTTTCAACGACGAGACTTACAAAAATGGGCTGCGACTGGCAAAAAGCGGGCTGTGGTCTCCAGCATTAAATGTTATGCGTGTGGCGAAGGGGAAAGCCGGCAAAAATTGGCCCGCAGTCGCGCAAGCTCAGCTAGAAACGATCGAATTTCACGCTAAAATTACTCGGGCTCAGGCGATCGCCTCTTGGGCCAGTCCCGGTCAACAAGTTCTCGCAGAATTGATCGACGGCCGCTGGACAGAAGCTTTGCAAGTATTTGAAGCCGATCCGAGTAACAGTCACGAAATAGCCACAACCCTCAAAAATGACAGCGGGCGCATCTGGAACCGCATAGACGCCGCCTTGAGAGTGAATGCCGCTGACGCCGATGTCAAGGCTTGGGGTGCCCTGATTGTAGCGTCTCAAGACGGAACTCGCGAGGCGATGAATTGGCTCGACCAGCAATCAGATACTGACAGCGAAACAAGAAATCGAATTCGGAATTTGGTCAACAAACTTCAGGAAGCAGTTTCTCAGGCGGAAAGTTTAGAAGACCACAAAAGTCAAATTATGGGTTCTGCTACTTTAATTAACAGTGTCAATCCCGCTGAGTGGCTGGAACCCGACCCGAAAAACGAGTTAAAATTGGCGGGGGAACAAGTTTGGTATCAGGTGCAGGTAGCGAGTTTTTACGATGGTAGCCGCTGGGTTAATTCGCCCTTTTCTGATGTAGAAGTGAGCTCTTTTCCTGCTACCCAAGTCAAGTGGCTGTGGGGGCGACTGGGATTACAGGCTGACCCCAAGATTAAGATTGAGGTAGCGATGGCTAACGGTCAACAAAGAGTTGCTGTGGGAACGGTGAAAGCAGTGCAGATTCAAGACGGAAGTCTGCGCTTGCTGGCGGCGGTTGACAAGCGATCGTAATCTGGCAGAAAGCAATCGGCAGATAGAACAGTCCCGGACGCACTCTTGACACAAAGAAACCGGGGTTTTTTACCATTTCTGCCGATTGCAACAGAAGTATTTTCGTAAAAAAACCCGGCTTCCTTCCACCTGTACGTCCAAAACTAGGAAAAAGGAAAATGCTTTCTTCTCCCCCTCCCGCAACTCATCAAGAGGCGCAATCTCAAAACTCTTCCCCTCCCCACTTATCGCTCTCGGACAAGAATGCAGACAAAAATTTTGTTAATCTAATTAACACAACTGGCGCACAAAAAACCCAGAGATGTCAAATCGCGCCCTTTTTAGAGAGTGCTGCAATCATCTGCCGTTTCACTGCTTTAGCCCAAAGCTCAAACTCCAAACTGTTGATATTCTGAATTTTCACTTCCTCAACAGGCTGAGTTGGGGCTTCTTTCTGTGCTGTAGTCTCCATTGTTTTTCCCTCGTCAAAGAAATGTTAGTAGTTGATCGCAAACGGTTAGCATCATACATCTATTTTAATAACTAATTCTTGCAATTAATTACACTAAAGGCAGAGAATTTAACCATCAAATGCAGTAAATACATCTAGATAATGCAATTTACGAATTTAATGTAAGAAAGCCCTACAACCATTGTTATATATAGGCTTTTCCTGACATTAAAATTTTACAACTTACATTGTATGGCACTATCAAACCACTGCTTATGTTAGTAAACTTATTTTTAAATGAATGTATTGGCATATACAGCAGAAAATAATTTTATTGAATTCACATAGTGCCGTAAAGCCGATCGCCCGCATCTCCCAATCCGGGTACAATATAGCCGTGTTCGTCCAAACACTCGTCAACTGCGGCCGTATAAATCTGCACGTCAGGGTGTTGTTCGTGAAAGTGCCCCACTCCCTCCGGTGCCGCCAGCAAGCACAAAAACTTAATAGACTTCGGATTAACTTCTTTCAACCTATCCACTGCCGCGACTGCTGAATTACCAGTAGCCAGCATCGGATCGACAATTAAAACATCTCGCTGTTCGATATCCTGGGGAACTTTGAAATAATATTCAATCACCATCCGAGTTGTCGGATCGCGGTACAAACCAATATGTCCTACCCTCGCAGACGGAATCAGCTCTAAAATACTATCTAACAGTCCCTGACCTGCGCGCATAATCGAAATAATAACAATTTTCTTTTCAGCAGCCAGCACAGGTGCATTCATTTTGGCGATCGGCGTTTCTATTTGTTCGTATTTTAGCGGCAAATCTCGCGTCACTTCATAGGCTAGCAGCATCCCAATCTCTTTCAGCAATTGGCGAAATTTCGCCGTGCTCGTTTGAGTTTGCCGCATGAGAGTTAACTTGTGCTGTATCAAAGGATGGTCGATAACAGTAACTTTAGGACTCATTTTTTTGAATAATTAATTTGCTTTATTCTAACTTATCAGCCATTGAGGCATTCTTGACAAAACAAACCCGGTTTCTGCGGCACCTGCGTCCTGGACTACTTATATCAAACCCTATTGAAAACAGAAATATCGCGCGAATAAAATTCGCTCCGACAATTGCCTTTCATCCGCCCACCGGGAGACTAAGCCAGTTTTTAATCGGAATCTCAGTGGCGAAACAAACTACAATGTTCGAGATAGCTTAGCCACTGTAGCTAATGTTTGGTCTCGCTGTGGTGACAGTGTAAATATGCGAGTAAATGCTGCCATGACAGCCCGCGGTGCCGACATGGCCACCGTTGACTCCTTCGATTTGGCTCATCGCGGTTTAGTTTATCACGTCAAATATCGCACTTGTCTCTAAGCAGCTTGTTGGGAGTGTAGTGTGAGGTATAGTTTTCAGGTTTGAATTTTGAATTTTAAGTTGAAAGAGGGGATAATTTCCCCTCTTCCTTCTTGCTTCTTGCTTCTTGCTTCTAAAACACAGTGCCGTCACTTTCAATCTGAATTGGTGGCACTCCACCAGCCCTCAATTCGCCCGCAATTTTCCGTCCCGCCGCCCAAGTTCCTCCTTGCAAAATCTTCACCAGCGGCAATTCTGTCGCACTCAAATGCAGCTTTTCTCGAATAGATGCGGCAATTTTATCTAAAAGATTGACAGTGAGCGATCGCCATTCTACTATAACTTCCGAACCCGGCAAGTAACTCTGCTCAAAAATAGCCGAATCTTTTGCCTGCAGCAGCCCAATATCCAAACACAAACCGCCGTTGCGGTACTCCGGCAATCCCGTTAACTCATCCAATCCCGCGACTTCTAAACCAAGTTCTTGCAGCGGTTCCAACAGCGAATAAGTCAACCACTGCGAGAGTTTGTGAAACGGCACGAATTCATCTCCCAGATTTTCTCCTGTTAAAGCCGGATGCCGCCAAACATCGCCTAAATTAACACCACCAATTGCATATCTTCCCGGCCAAATTTCCCCAAAACCTCTCAAAACAGCGCTCAACACATCAGCAGCCTTCACTGTTTTGGATACTGAAATCCGACTGTCGAGCAAGTATTTGGCTAAATTGCCGGGACGCGGGTTTTCGCTATCAAATAATAATGGATGCTGGCAAATCGCATTCCCCAAGCGCTGCAATAATTCTAATCTGCCTGTTAAACCAACTAGCGGATTGTCTCGACTTACCTGAAATCCAGTAGCTAAGGTTTCTAGTTTTAATTGAGAAAGTCCGCGAGAATCAGCTTGCCAAGGAAAATCGAGATTGCTGGAAAAAACACCTTGACAAAACATCCGCAAGCTGGCTATTGCTAACCCTTCAGAACGGCGGTAAACCTGCCCGGTTTCTGGTTCACAATACTGCCAATCTGCACCAGCACCGGCATCAAGCAAAACGCTGACAATTGCTAAATCAAATTTGATCTTAGCTTGCTCTATGAGTGCAAATTCTGCTAAAGCTGCATCCAATTGGGCGAGGCGCGGCAGGTTGCCGACTTCAAAATGTCGCCAGCGACTGTGAAAGGGAATGTTAAAATCGGGATACTGTTGGCGCGTTGTGTCAATTACATAATTTGCTGCTTTGTCGAGTTGGGATAAATCGACACGGAAGTAGCGGAGTTTGTCAAGGCGGGCTAAATCAAAAAGCCGATCGCACTTTTGGCGAATAGCAATCGGTGTTCTCAGATATTCTACAGTCTCAAGTTCAATATTTTTCAACGTCATACCACCAAACAACGGTAAACATCGTTTTCTTGAAAAAAGTCAAACTGACTGTAATCTAAAAGATTATCTAAAATCACATTTTTATCTAGTTTGATCAGCTTATATTCCCACTTCGATCCGCTGACTTCGCGTTTTACTTGATCGGAAACTATCACCGAATTTCTTTCAGTCCCCGGAGATACTATTTTACTTAAATCTTCCAGCCTGTCGGCTATATTAATATCTTTTCCGTAAGTGCAAGACCTAAATATATATAAATTTCCCTTAGCAACTCCCACCGACAAGCCACAAGGTATTTGATTGGCCTGAATAAAAAGTTTCCAATTCTCGCACAAACTTTCCATTGCCGCTAATGCTGAGTGAGCTTCCGGGAAAGTCAACAAATGCGAATCACCGACAATACTCCGAATTGTGCCGCCGTATTCTTCGCAAATTGTTTTTTCAAAAGTATCAAAGTTGGTGAGCAAATATTCAACGTCTTTGATAGAATTAGATTCTTGATAACCAATAAAACCTCTCAAATCTGCTTTAATTATTGCTTGATTCTTGATGATTCGCGTTTTGTAACTTTGGTCAACTTTGTATACTTTTTCAGGTTCGCTCATCCCTTTCAAAGAAAACTCGTTGACAAAAGACGTTTGCACTTCTGCTTTGTTGAGCGCCAGCCATGCTGCTTGCGACAAATATATTTCATCCGGCGGAGTTACTGATTCTATGCGCGCTGTTAAATTCACCGTATCGCCAAAGATATCTTTATCTTGATGCAAGACATCTCCTAATGTAATCGACACGCGAATAGCCAATCGTTCGTCGTTCGCCTTGCTAGATTGTTGCGCTCTCAATTCTTGCTGCATTTCTATGGCTGCTACCGCCGCTGCTGTGACGCTGGGAAAAATTATCCAAAATGAATCACCTTCTCCTTTAATCACGCTGCCTTCATTTCTGGCGCTAATATCTGAAACAAAATTTTTATGCTCGTTTAACAAACTACTTAAGTCCGACTGAGATAATTTTTTGACTCTGACGGTATATCCGCAAATATCTGTTTTTACGATCACAGTAGAACGCAAATTAGCCATAACCTACCCTGACTGATCAAAAACCAGCAATAAATTTTATTTAGCAAAGACGCAATTGTTCGCGCCCGATCGATCGCGTCTTTGCCCTCTCAATCTCCTAAATCGCGTCCGATCGCTTCTGCAAGAATTGTAGCATCTGACACAGGGTCTGGCGTGTAGTAGCCGGCGGCTTTTTTGGCGACGATTTCGACTTGTGCGTCTGCTGGAATCCAATCTTCAGGAATGGCGATGCGATCGACCACCTGAATGCCAGAATTGATAATCGCATTGTATTTCATATCGCTCATAGAAACTAAACTGTCAATGCGAGAGATCCCCAACCAGTGCAGCACGTCTGGCATTAGTTCTTGAAACCGCATATCTTGAACTCCCGCAACACATTCAGTGCGCGTAAAATAGGCATCAGCGCGATCGCCGCCTTCCTGCCGTTTTCTGGCATTGTACACCAAAAACTTAGTCACTTCCCCCAAAGCTCTCCCTTCCTTGCGGAAGTAAACTATTACCCCAGAACCGCCGGATTGTGCCGTTTGGATACAAATTTCAATGCCATGTACCAAATAAGGGCGGCAAGTGCAGATATCCGAACTGAAGACATCTGAACCGTTGCATTCATCGTGTACCCGTACCGCCAACTGCTTATCCGGGTCAGAAATATTCGCGACATCGCCAATAATATAAACCGTAGTTCCGCCAATTGGTGGCAAGAAAACGTGTAAGTCTGGCCGCGTCACTAAATCCGAGAACATTCCCCCTGTTTGCTCAAACAGGACACGGCGGAGAACGCTTTCTTGGGCCCCAATCCGCCTAGCAATTCCCGGCAAATACCACACCGGGTCGATCGCAATTTTAGTGACTGCTAAATTGCCGCCTGCTTTGACTATTTTGCCATCAATTTGCACCCGCCCCTTAGCAATAGCATCTTGCAATTCCGGCATATTAATGTGAGCTTTAGTGACAGCAATTGTCGGTCGAATATCATATCCCTGCTGGATAAATGAAGTATAAACTTCGCTGACCAAACCCCCAAACGGATCGAGAGAAACAATCAAATTGCGATCGCCCCAACTCGGGTGCGGCCCGATGTGTGCGGCCGGAGAGGTGTTGGTAAAATCGGGGCGGTGATCGGCTTGGAGTGCGCCGGAAGCAACTGCTAGCGCGCGATAAACAGAGTAGGAACCCGAATGAGTGCCGATCGCATTCCGGTGAGACGATTTGGTGAGGCTGCCAATCACAGGCCCCCGTTTCAGGGGATCGATTTCTCCCCAGTAAATGGGATGAGGTTTTGTGCCGGATCTGTCGGGATGGGATGTTAAAACTATATGCTTGGGTTTTGACACAGTTGTTTTTGACTCTTGCTATGGATGCTGCTGTTAGTTGAAAGTGAAATTGCTATTTGAAGCAGTAATTTATGATAGCAAAAGGATTCGGGATCTGGAAGTATCTGGCATAGCCAAACTCGTGACGCTGATTTTCGCGCTGTCCTAAAAATATAAAAATTTTGCATATGTGCTTCAGTGATCAAGGCTGAAGTACAAACAGCAAAGCTACCTATTTAATCCAAGTTTCTCTAGGAGTTATATTTTCTTTCTGCATGATATTTGTTTAACTAACCGCAGAGGGCGCAAAGGGCGCAGAGAATCTAAAAAAGAGAGAAAGAGGGGAAAAAAGATGTTCACAATTCCTGCAAGGGTTGTTATAGTTACAACTGGTAGCCGGGAATTATCAACAAAATACTAACTCACAAAATTAATGTTGCCAAGTACATCTAATTATTTGCTCAAAAATGGTCGCGTACCCGCGTCTCTTCTAGAGATAAAATCGAGTGCGCCCTCAGCTTCTACTGTGGCGACAACGGGGAGTGAGAACAATTTTTGTTTGGTGGATTTGGAAATTGCAGCAGGGGCGATCGTCCAAATTATCCCAGCAGATACAAAACCTGTATCCTCCTGTGGAGATATCCCAGTTATAGATTTGCATGGCGGCTTAGTTTGGCCTTGTTTTGTGGATATGCACACGCATTTAGACAAAGGCCACATTTGGGAACGATCGCCCAATCCCGATGGAACTTTTGCCAGCGCGATCGAAGCGGTAGGCGCTGATGCTCAAAAAAACTGGAATGCAGAGGATGTTTACCGGCGAATGGAGTTTGGCCTCAAGTGCAGCTACGCCCACGGAACCAAGGCTATCCGCACTCACATCGACAGCGCGGGCGAACAGGGAACCGTTAGTTTGGGAGTATTTGAAGCGCTGCAAGCCGAATGGGGCGATCGGCTGATCTTGCAAGCAGTTTCCCTGGTTTCCCTCGACTATTTCCTGACACCCGCCGGCGAAAAATTAGCCGATCGCATTGCCCAAATTGGCGGCATTCTCGGCGGAGTCGCCTATATCAACCCCGACTTAGACAAACAACTCGATCGAGTTTTTACCTTAGCCAAAGAACGAAATTTAAACCTCGACTTCCACACCGATGAAAACGACGATCCAGATTCAGTAACATTGCGGGAAGTCGCAAAAACTGCCATCCGCCATGAATTTTCCGGTCAAATTATCTGCGGACACTGCTGTAGTTTAGCCGTACAACCCTCAGATTTAGTAACAGAAACTCTGGAATTAGTCAAGGAAGCAAATATTGGCATTGTCAGCTTGCCGATGTGCAACCTTTACTTGCAAGACAGAGAATCTCAGCATACACCGCGCTGGCGGGGAGTGACTCTCCTGCACGAACTCAAAGCAGCCGGAATTCCTGTTGCTGTTGCTAGCGACAATTGTCGCGATCCGTTTTACGGATTTGGCGATCATGATGTTTTAGAAGTCTTTAATATGGCAGTCCGCATCGCCCATTTAGATAGGCCTTATGGAGACTGGCCCTGTGCAGTGACAAAGACTCCAGCAGATTTAATGGGATTGCCGAATTTAGGACGAATTGCAGTTGGTTTACCTGCTGATTTGATTTTGTTTAAGGCGCGGAATTTCAGCGAATTGTTATCTAGATCGCAGGGCGATCGCACAGTTTTGCGGCAGGGTATTAAAATTGATACAATTTTGCCCGATTACCGCGAAATCGATGATTTATTAGCAATTTAAATCTGACATCCTGCACCAATCTCAAGCACAGGCATCTTGCCTGTTCCACAAAAGATGAATTTTCTTTCTACTGGTTCTACTCGTTACTAGGCTCTGCCTGGTAACATAGATCCGGAGGCTCTGCCTCCAATTTTCCTGGTCGCAATGCGAGGCAGATCCTCTAGATATGGTTCCCAGGCAGAGCCTAGGAACCAGTTAGTTTTTAGGGTAAGGCGTGCAGTGCATACGCTACATTTAGATGTTCTGCACAACTATTATTATTGTCAATTTGCCACTAATTTGATATAAATATAAAAGCTAATTTGATTGAGGATGTTTTAAGTGAAAGCAGTTATTTTATTGTCGGGAGGGCTGGATTCCTCAACTGTTTTGTATCAAGCCAAAGCCGACGGCTGCGAGTGTTACGCTATTTCCTTTGACTACAAGCAAAGACATCGGCGGGAGTTGGAATCAGCAAGGGCGATCGCACTTTCGGCCGCGGTTAAGGCACATCAGATAGTAAACTTTGACTTGACACTTTGGGGCGGTTCGGCGCTGACGGATGATGAGATTGAATTGCCGATCGATCGCACTCTGGGAGAAATGTCTCAAAACATCCCCACTACCTACGTTCCTGCTAGAAATACAATCTTTCTCAGCTTTGCCCTCGCCTACGCAGAAACCCTAGAAGCCGATCGCATTTACATCGGCGTCAACGCTTTAGATTATTCCGGCTATCCCGACTGCCGCCTCGATTACATCCAAGCCATGCAGGAAGTATTTCGGTTAGGAACAAAGCAGGGAAGAGAAGGAGAAGCTATTAATATTGTAACACCTTTGATTGAACTTAAAAAAACCGAAATTATTGAATTAGGCAACAAATTAAAAGTGCCTTGGGAGCAAACTTGGTCTTGCTACGCAGGCGGCGAAACTGCGTGCGGTGTTTGCGATTCTTGTCGCTTGCGGCTGGCGGCTTTTGAGGAATTGGAATTGCAAGATCCAGTTCCTTATGCTTAGATGATTCGGCGGTTGAAACCGCATCTACACAAACGATGTCGGCCTGCGCCGACTGGTTAATAAAGGGGCTCCAAAACCCGGATTTGGTATTAAACATGAAGTAGAGTGCCCCGGAGGTAAACCCTAATTATTTCCGACTCGCTTCCAGCCTGAAGCACCTTACAAACAACACTAAAATTTAGGCTGCTTATTTACCTTCCGGCTCATCCTCAACTTCCGGTTGACCCTGGTCTTCCTGGTCAAACCTAATTTCATTTTGCAGCGTATTCAATGGGACTAAAAGCTGATCAGCTATGTCTGATCGTCCTCTAGCCCTGTAGATATCCATAGCTTTCTGAAAATCTTTAACTCCCCCATGTTGGTCTCCAGTTCCAGTCCGAGCATAAGCACGGTAAATTATAAGCTTCTACAAAATCAGGATTGAGATTAATTGCTTGAGTAAAAGCTTCAACTGCTTCCTTATACTGTCCTTTGCGACCGAGGTCGAATCCTTGTTGATAAAGTTCTTGAGCTTTCATAGCATTCCTTAATTTCTGCTGTTCATCGCGCTTGCATAAAGGATCGAGTCTATTGACTTTACCTGATCAATTTTGAATCAGCAGACTACTTACCTTCCGGCTCATCCTCAACTTCCAATTGACCTTGGTCTTCCTGTCCATCCTTAATTTCATTTTGCAGCGTATTCAATGGGACTAAAAGCTGATCAGCTATGTCTGATCGTCCTCTAGCCCTGTAGATATCCATAGCTGTCTGAAAATCTTTAACTCCCCCATGGTTATCTCCAGTTCCAGTTCGAGCATAAGCACGGTAAATATAAGCTTCTACAAAATCAGGATTGAGATTAATTGCTTGAGTAAAAGCTTCAACTGCTTCCTTGTACAACCTTCTGCGGCCGAGGTCTAACCCTTGTTGATAAAGTTCTTTAGCTTTCATAGTATTTCTTAATTTCTGCTGTTCATCACGCTTGCATAAAGGATCGAGTCTGTTGACTTTACCTGATGAATCAAGTATAAAGCACCCTGGTTCTTCCTGAGCATTTGCTACAGTCTGAAAAAAAGGTAGAGACGCAATAACGATAGAAGAAAAAGCAGAAATTAAGTAGGAGTGTTTTAGCATTACTGGTACTGTTTAAATATTATTTACAGCAGATTCCACGTTTATATAATACAACCGAGAGCCATCCCTACACTTTATAAACCTGGAATGCGCTATATGTAGATATTTACCATACCTGTCTGATTCCAATTGTGATATTGATTATGGCAACAAGTGATATAAATCACTTACAGTGAAATGACTCGGCTCGTAATATCCTATAAACACGCTCTGCAATAATTTTGGGGCCCAGAAACCCGGTTTTTTATAAAAATACTTAGTTACACACCGCAGATTAGGTAAAAAACCCGGTTTCTTTATCGGAGTGCGTAGCAATCATCATGTTGTAAGTATCATTGGAGCTTCAGCTATGAACTACTTTCAAAAGACCGCATTATTTATCGGGGTAGCAACTGCTATTAATGGGCTTACTTTTGCAGCTCAGGCTCAGTTTTGTGCAGACCCTTCTCATACACCAGCAACCAAAGCTAGACTCGATCAACTTGCCGATAGTCAAAATATAGACATGGGTGATGTTGGAAAAGCTTATGAAAACTTTGCACTAGCTACCATTAGACCAGGTACTCCAATTCCAGAAAATACCATGCGATTTTTTTCATCCGCAAGGAAAAGGGAAACAAAAGATAAGTACCAAAACGTAGTACCTGATGGAGTTCTTCCACTTGTATTCGTAAACTTTCCAGCAGGCCCAACTGAAACATATCCTGATAGCGTTTTCTATGAGGTAAAGGCACTTAGTGGAGGTCTCCTGCCCCCTAGTTACTCAGATTATCAAATTCTCGGTTTCATTGATGCGCTCGGTAACAGCCCTGCCAAGACAGCAGGCAAAATACCAGCAATCATTTTTATCACTAGCGCCGATATCAAGCAGATTAGTTTTGCAACAATAAGAGAGGCATCATTCAGAGGTGTAGGTGTCTGGCACGCTATAGGTTGTGAAATTCCGGGCAGCTTTAATCAGCTTCAACTAGGTCAAGCTTCGTTGAAAAATCCCGAAGTCTACTTTCTCCAGCTAACGATTCCAGAAGCAATAGGCCCGGGAATCCCCGGAAGACTTTTCACCAAATAATGGTTTATTATCTACTCATTCATAGTTTACTTAATGGTGAAAATTATGTCTATTGAAGAGCGCCGAGGTATTGAAACAATTGACAGAAACCAAAATCTACTTCTCGTTCGCGCTCCTATTGAGTCAGTAGCCCAAAAGCTTAGTAGGGCGAGACGTGCGGATGTTTGGGAACGGGATATATACGATCGCGAAATCGACATTACCACCGAAAGCTATATTGTTTTTCAGTTCCGAGGACACCCTTGGACGATCGTTGAAAAACTGAGTTGTAGGCCCGGTTCCCTTGTGTTTGGAGAAGGAGATGCGCTCACCCTTTCTAACTTCATACCCAGTCGCGCCATCTACTACAAATGCAGCGATACTTGCGGTTATATTGGTTATAACTGCTACGATGGAGGTGCATTTGCGGAGATGCTGTACTTTGAGGAAGAAATGGATCTCCTGTTCCTCTCTGACTTTCGTGAGGTTAAAGCTGAGGACATTGACAGTGCCTTTCGCTTTACTTACGCTTTTATGGAGGAGCAAGATATCTACATTCCCTTCGTATATTACGAAAATGTGAAGGCTGGCGATCGCGTTAATTTGCGCCCCAAAGGCCCGACGTTAGATGATTTAGTACGCAGCGACTTCGAGCGAGTAGATTATATAGGCATTAACTAAAAAATTCTGAACTCGAAAATTTCGCCACACCTTTCAACCCGCTATTCTTTCGCCTTTCCTCACAACTTGCCCGTCGGCTGCTGCAACTGCACCTAAAGTGCGATCGCCCGCCGCCCCTTCCAACAAGTGAATTTGAAGTTGATCCAACCTCGGCCCGGACACAGAAACAACCGTAAGTTCCACATTTTCGCCCCGCCAAACTTCCCCAGCAGCCGGCATTCTTTGCAACTGATAACTCAGAAAACCTCCAATTGTCTGATATTCGTCAGTTACTGGCAAATCCAAATTCAATATTTGATTCACATCATCTAAATTTAACTGCGCTTGCACCAAAAAAGTGCGATCGTCCAATACTTGCAAAGCAATTTCTTGGCTGTCGGACGACTCGTAGCTGCGACCGATAATTTCGGCTATCAAATCCCTCAGCGTCACCAATCCCGAAATGCCGCCAAATTCATCGACAACGATCGCAATTTCTTCCGACGAACTCTGCATCAAAGGCAGCAATTCTCCCAGCACCATCATCTCCGGCACAAACCTCACCGAACGCATCCAAGTTACAATTGGCGTGTCGGGAGATAGCAAACCTTCAGCTAGGGGTTTCGCAAGTTGTTTGAAGCCAATAATGCCGATAATGTCGTCTAAAGAATCTCCCGTCACGGGATAGCGGGAATGGTGAGAAATCGCCATTTCGTCGAGCAAATTTTGAAAGGTGGCCGTCTTCGGAAGTGCGACAATGCTCGGCCTCGGCACCATCACTTCTTCTACCCAAACTTCGCCAAATTCAAACACGTTGTTGAGCAATTCTCGCTTTTCTGCTTCCAAGCCGCTTGATTCGCTGGAGGTAGCTATAATTAATTGCAGTTCTTCGGGAGTAACCGGCCGGTGCCTTAGGTCGTATTCGATGCCCGCAAACCGCAAGAGCGATCGAGTAGATTGATTGAGAAACGACACAAAGGGATTGAACAAACGGGCAATCAATAAACTCGGAGGCCCTAAACTTCTCGCTAGCTGTTCGGAATACAGTAACGCTACAGATTTGGGGAAAAGTTCGCCGAGTACGATTTGCAGGTAAGCTAGCAACAAAAAAGTTACTATTGATATGCTAAAAGAATGGGCGATCGCAGACTTGATGTAAGTTGGCAGCGGCAAATAGCCGATCGACATTCTCACTAGCACGGCGATCGTACTTTCCCCAATCCAGCCGAGAGCTAAACTAGAAAGAGTGATTCCCAACTGCATTGTTGAGAGCAATCGCTCAATACTGTGCTGCAAAGATTGCACAGTTAAAGCTGCAACGTCGCCAGCGTCCACTAACTGATTGATGCGCGATCGGCGTACCGTCACCATCGAAAACTCAGCCGCCACAAAAAAAGCATTAATCGCAATCAGCAACAGCACTGACAGCAACCGCGACAGCACCTCTGTCAAACTCATCGCGGGTAAATCAGATATCTCCTGCACTCTCGCCCCTAAAAGTGACACAATGCTCCCTAAAAAAACTTTCTCGATCAAACCTGAGAATCCGTCTGCAGGTTTGGTCTTCTTTTATTTTACTTCGCCACTGGAATGCCAGATATTTGCAACTGAAGTTTTTGACCTGGATAATCTGTCAGCGTCAACGAAACTTCCTTAGCATTTTCTAGCAAAGCTGTGGGAATACTCACCGTACCGTAAAACACCTGCCCGTTGGGGGGCAGTTCCGACGGCAAGTCCTCGGCAGTCGCGCTTAGGGCCCGACCACGATCGTCAGTGACGTTCAAGAAACTGTAGAGAAACCTCACAGCTTGGGAGCCTTCATTTTTCATGCTCACGTCTAGCAGCATGGAATTGTTGCGCTGACTGGCCGCGCTTACTTCCAGAGTTATTCCCCCGTCGCGACTGTTCCGGGGAAACTTGGCGCTGGCATTTTGTGCAGCCGGTTTTTTGGCCGCGGCTGGTTTAGAGCTTGCCTTCTCTGTTTTAGTATTTGCCCCGGCCGTTGTTTTTTCTGGATCGCGACCTTCTACCCGTGCTTTGACGGTTGTGAGAATGTCTTTTTCTTTCAAAATGCTCACTTGGTCTTTGCTAGCCTGAGTTCCCTGCTTGCCGCTGCCAGCATTGTTGCTGGGGCGAATATCGGGTTGAGTCGTTCCTTGCAAGGCTTCGCGACCTATAGTAAATCCCCAAACAGAACTCGTCACGCCTGCTCCAAACATCAGAGCGAGCAGAATTAGAGTCAGCACTACTGTCGAATTCACTGCCATTGCCTATAAGTTTATGCCGAGTCCTAGAAACTGCTTTGTCCGGTCGATCGGCTCCAGCACATTGGCTAACAGGCGATCGGGGACTCAGCAGATCTAAAGATTTTGATTTTTGTTCTCTAGTTCT
Organism: Microcoleus sp. AT3-D2; assembly: GCF_036705715.1. NCBI lineage: Bacteria > Bacillati > Cyanobacteriota > Cyanophyceae > Oscillatoriales > Microcoleaceae > Microcoleus > Microcoleus sp. AT3-D2. The sequence goes on from NZ_JAUBVE010000002.1 coordinate 140,404, forward strand.
AGCACGGACTGAGAAATTATGTTATAATTCATTTTCAGTTAGGTCGAACAAATCGATTTAACGGCAGTTGGCCGAGCGGTTTAGGCAGCGAACTCATAATTCGCCCCAGGCAGGTTCAACTCCTGCACTGCCGATTTTTAAGAACATAGGACGCTCCTCGCGCGAAAAACCGCGTTTCTTCCTAGAGGCTTGCTTACCCAAAAGCCCCTATTCTGGTAGAAATCGGGTTTTTTACGTTGTCAGCGGGCGGAAACGAAGTATTTTGCTCAGTGATGGACGCAAAAAGTGGTTTGACGCGCTACTTACAGCGCACCCTACTTAGTTTATTTAGCTGGACTTTGTTTAACAGTCATTTGTGCCCAATCTAAAATCTAAAATCTAAAATCTAAAATCGTATTATCCCTTAATTAACTCCACTCCGTCGCGCCCATCGAGTTCTTGAACGTAAACCTTAACTTGTTCTTCCTTTGCAGTCGGCAACTTTTTACCCGTAAAATCCGGCTGAATCGGTACTTCTCGGTGGCCGCGATCGACTAATACCGCTAACCAAATTTTCTCCGGCCGCCCGTAATCGTTTACCGCATTCAAAGCCGCTCGACTCGTTCTGCCTTTATATATAACGTCATCTACCAACACCACGGTTTTGCCCGTCAAATCGAAAGGAATTTCTGTTTTAGCCGGTGTCCGCATCGCAACTCGATCCAAGTCATCTCGGTAAAAGGTAATATCCAAAGCGCCCACGGGTACTTTGACTTGTTCGAGAACTTCAATTTGATCTGCCAAAATTTGAGCTAAAGGCACTCCTCTACTATGAATGCCCAACAGAACTAAATCCGAGGGATTCCCTGATTTTTCGACAATCTGGGAAGCGACGCGGGTGAGAGTGCGCCTCACTTCATTAGGGGATAAAATTTGGATAATTTTAGTCATGGGTTGCTGCGAGCTAATTGTTGGCTGTTGGCATATCGAACAATTTGAGATTTGAGATTTGAGATTTGAGATTGACTTGACAGATGAATCTGGGGGTTTGAACTCAAGTCAAAACTTTTTTTGCTGCTGTAGGTGGCGGATCTCTGTCTTCTGCAGGACTTACCCCGAACGGATGAAAAGCAGATGCTGCGATTGCTTAGCCGAGGACGAACAATCACAGAAATAAGTTATTTATGCCTCCTGGACTGTTCGGCTGAGGTCATCAGTTAGGGGATCAAACATAATAACGTATAAAAAAGCAATGATAGTCCCAACCAAATCAGAAAGCAATACCGAGTTAATTGCAATGCTTGGCAAATTAGCGGCGCTGTGATAGGGTGAACCGGCTCACCTAACAGCGGTTTGTGTTTGAGAACTCCGCGATAGGAATTAGTACCTCCTAGTTGCACTCCCAAGATGGCCGCGTAAACGCACTCGCTCCAACCGGAATTGGGACTGGCATCTTTAACAGCATCTCTCTGACAAATCTGCCAAATGTAAATCGGTTTGCCAGATATAACGGCTAAAGTAATCACTGTTAGCCGGCAAGGAATCCACGTCAGCACGTCTTCTAGTTTGGCGCTAAACCATCCTAAATCAGTGTATGGCGCTTCTTTGTAGCCGATCGTAGAATCTAATGTGCTGGCTGCTTTGTAAGCGATCGTCAAGGGGACTATAGCACTCGCCCACATCGAGTTAGGATCGATCGGGGCAGCGGTAACACTTAATAATAGATGAGGCAGAGCGAACCCAAGTAAGGCATAAAATAGCGGTGCTGTCACGCCATCGACTGCATTCTCTGTTACAGTTTCTAACACTGCTCGCAGAATTTCTGGCTCGGATAAGTTTTCGGTATCCCGGCCGACGTAAAGGCTCAACCTTTCTCGCGCCTTGACTAAATCTCCAACATTTAAAGGTGCTAGCACATCCTCTGCTGCCGCCCTCAAACTGCGACCTGCAAAACAGCTTGCCAGCAAAATGGTCTGTATGGCAATACCTAAAAGAGGATGCACCCAACTAGCAGCTTGGACGATCGACCAACTGACAGTATAACTGCCTACAATCAGCCCGATCGCTAGTATTGTACCAGCACATCGTAGCAGCAGTTTGTGCCGGTCGCCAGCGGGACGATCGCCAGCGGGAGGCATTTTGCCTGCGGGATTATTCCATATATTAAAGACAAGTCTAGTATAGCGGTCGATCGCCCAACCCATCGCCTGCACGGGATGTGGCCAACCCCAAGGATCGCCGATCGAATAATCCAACACCGCAGCTAAAATCAAAACAGGAAATTCATCCGGCATCATTATATATTGTGTCAAACTTGATAGTCCGTCAATCGATTTTAGATTTTAGATTTTAGATTTTAGATTTTAGAATTGAAGAAAGCGACCCCACCGATCAATCCGGGGGCTTGCGATGGGGAGCGAGGAGCTTTTTTCTCGCTCCACGGATGAATCCGGGGCCCGAACCATCTTCCTTGATTGTCAGAGCAGGAGCGATCGCCCCAGAGAGCAGATTTCAACTCCTGCTACCCTTGCGGACTTTGATTTTTTGAGCGGCGATTTTATAGTAGAAGGAAGAAGGAAGAAGCAATAAAGGCAAGGGTTTGAGCAATTCAAAACCTCATCATCATCAGGCGTGGTTGCTATAAATGCTGAGATTACTTTAGTCGCGAAGCAAGTGTACGTTCTCCTCCCAATTAACACCGTCAAAGGGTAGGATCTGAAAATGTTCGATGGCATAGTCGTCAAGACAGCGGACGTTGACATCGAAATGATCGGGATGCGATCGGGGGCGATAGAACGAGTGAATGCCGCAAATTCGGCAGAAAGTATGTTGAGCAGTTCCTGTATTAAATGTATAGGTTGTCAAAACATCTTCGCCACTGAGCAAGGTAAAACGTTCCGGTGGCACAATGAGGTGCAAAAATCCCTTCTTTTGACAGATAGAGCAGTTGCAATCAGATGCTTCGTGTTTGTCAACGGCGACACGGAAGCGGACAGCTCCGCAGTGACAGCCACCAAAGTAAGTAACAAGTGTTGCGTCCATGTGTGCTTGCTGCCGATCGAATGAATGAACTTACCATTTAAATGATAAAGCTAGTTTCTTCCCCAAGAGCCGCTTGCCAACTGCGGACATCATAGTATAAGTCTTCGAGGGAAATACTGTACAGCGCTTCGGCAAGTTTTTTGTGCAATCGGTTCCACAAACTGAATGTTACCCAGTCCTCTGCTTGCGTCGCGTCGGGAAAATGTCGAGGTAAAGGTTCAATAGTTTCACCTACAGCCTCTAAGATTTGTCCTAAAGAGATTTGAGCTGGCTGGCGGGCTAATTGATATCCTCCTTGGGAACCCCGAACAGATTGGACTAAACCGGCTCGTCGCATTTCAATCAGCAATTTTTCTAGATACGGAGCCGGTAACTCCTGTCGCTTCGCTATCGATTTCACCGATGTCGGGCCATAGCGAGGTTGCAAACTTAGATCCAGTAATGCTTTGACACTGTAGTGTCCGCGTGTGGTTAACTTCATGGGATTTTAAGAGCGGGGCAAATATTCAGCTAGCTGATAGCTGATAGCTTATGCTACCGAGTTTAGAGATTGCTCGCATCGGTTGCAGCTACTCCTCAAGAAATACTGCAGGTTGTTAAAAATATTTAGATAATAGTGGTTAACAATTGAGCCGATCGGTGTAATATAGTTTTACGACCAGCTATAAAGCTAAAGTTTCTTGGTCAAACCAAAAACCAACCGAGAAAAAATCCGTACACCAGTTGAATATTTCAGGACTCAGTAAATGGCTAAAAAGAAAAATATCGAACCCCTTGAAGGCGAAGATCTGATCAAAAAGGTCAAAGACCTAGAGAACCTTACCAAGGAAGAAAAAGCTAGAGCCTGTGGCTACTACACCGTTACCAAGAACGGCGTAGAACGGGTCAACATGATGAAATTCCTGAATGCGCTGATTGATGCAGAAGGCATTCAGCTAGACGGGAAGCAAAACGGCAATGGACGTGGCGGACGCTCTGCCAGCTATCGGATTAGCGTTCAATCTAACGGCAACTTACTGATTGGAGCTGCCTACACCAAACAGATGGAACTCCAGCCAGGAGATGAATTTGAAATCTCTCTGGGACGCAAGCACATTCACCTGCGCCAAATTGATCGAGAAGAAGAAGTAGCCTAGGCCTTTACGACTTGCTTTGACTTCTTGCTTGAACAGGTTGGTTTGACTTCAAGCATTGACTGCAAGCAGACAATTGGCTCTGAAATCTTTCTGTGAGCCTCAAATAGTATGGCTTCTATAGATGGCAATGGCTCGACAACAGCCACTGCCACTACTTTATATTTTCCGAGAATACCTATTCTCGCCCCTCGCTATATCCGTTTGGACAAGCGGGGGATTTTCCGCGTAGCTGTTAAAGAGAAGTTCGGCAACGGATTGTGCTACCGGATGTAACGGATGTAACGCATGGATGTTCACCAAGGGATTGTATAGCGGATTTAACGGATGAATGTTGAGTTTCGGTGGTCGAGGTTCCAGGCAAGAAGCAGGTTTGGTTGAGCTAGGAAACTCACGAAAGCAAGAAAATGGCGGAGGTATTCTCAGCTAACAGTGCGTCATACCCGTTGAAAACAAGAGTGCAACTGTAGCGAAGCTCGAAAGCAAGAGCTTCATCATTTATTCGGAATTATTTAATCTAAAATCTAAAATCTAAAATCTAAAATTGTATAAGTCTCGTGCTTGCTCGTGATTTGTGTCTGTGTGGGAAGGGTTTTGAGGGGAAGAAAACACCCCGATCGCCCGTAAGTGAAATTACAGGCTGGAACAGTTAAAGTGTTAGGGAGCAATTAGTCACCAGCCTATGCCGTTGCCCCGATTCGCGAGCAAAACTTCTCAACACCAAATAAAAATCCCTCTGCGTCACCTTCTAGTGGCCTCTTTTGTGCTGCAAATCGTCACAGCCGTTGGGATTGTCGGGTATCTGTCCTTTCGCAACGGAGACAAAGCAGTCGAAGAGCTCGCCGAGAAATTGATCGCGGAGACGGGGAAGAGAGTTGAAGAAAAGCTGATTTCTTTTCTCGAACCTACCCAGTGGGTAAATCAACTTAACGCCTCGGCGATCGATCGCGGTGAATTAAACTTACAGTTAGAAAAGCCGCAGCCTGGGGGAGAGAAGTTCCTCTGGCAACAAATGCGATCTTTTAAAAGCATTCAGTGGATATCCTTCGGTGCTGAAAAATCAGGAGAATATCTCGGCATTTGGCGCAACCCCACGCATAACAGCTTGCAAATTGTCGCGGCGAACAAGTCTAGCAACTTTCACAGCATTTACTACGCGACAGACAGCCTAGGCACTCGCAGCGCTAAATTAAAGGCAGAACCCAGAACCTACGATGCCCGTCTCCGCCCCTGGTACAAAGAAGCTGTCGCAGCTAATAAACCGATTTGGACGAGCATTTATCCGGGTTTTACTCCTGGGACTGTTTTTATTGCTGCCAGCCAACCGATTCGCGATCGAAATGGTAAATTGCTGGGAGTTAGTGCAGTAGACTTTTCGCTCTCGGAGCTTCAGCAATATCTCCATCGCATCAAGCTTAGCAAAACGGGACAAATTTTCGCGGTCGAACGATCGGGCTTGCTGGTTGCCAGTTCAAGTCAAGAATCACCCTTTAGAAAGATGTCAGGAAACTCGCAACTGCAGCGGCTGAATGTTTTAGACAGCACAACTCCTGTCATTCGCACCGCAGCTAAATATTTGTACGAACACTTCGGGGGCTTTGGCGACATTAAGCAGCGGCAGCAACTGCAATTTAGCCGAGACGGGCAGGAATATTTTGTGGAAGTGCTACCGTTTTCTGATGTTTACGGTTTGAACTGGCTGATTGCGATCGCAGTTCCCGAATCAGATTTCATGGGGCAAATTAACAAAAATACGCGCACTACAATTTTACTTTGTGGGGTGGCGCTGCTGCTATCGACAATTGCTGGAGTGCTGACAGCTAGGTGGGTAACGCTGCCGCTGCTGCGGCTCAACGAAGCAGCTAAAGATATTGCCGCCAGAGAGTTCGATCGCGCTGTTGCTGTCAGTAGGCTTGAGGAAGTCGGCGAATTAGCGCAGTCTTTCAACGAGATGGCAGCTCAACTGAAACAGTCTTTTCAAGCTTTGGCAGAAAGTGAAGAAAAATTTGCCAAGCTGGTAGAAAATTTGCCTGTTGGAGTCTCGACGATGACTCCGGGTGGCGCATTTATCTTCATCAATTCGGCGGGAGAGCAGATATTGGGCAGGGGAGAAATGCCCGATGCCACCGCAGCAGAGCTAGCAGAAGCTTATCAAATTTATATAGCAGGCAGTAATCAACTATACCCGGTCGAGCAAATGCCGTTTGTGCGAGCGTTGAGTGGCTTGGAGGTGATTGCTGAAGACATGGATATTCGCCGAGACGGGAAAAATATTCGTTTGCAAGTGCGAGCGGTGCCGGTGTTTGACGGTGCGGGGAATATCCTTTATGTTCTTACTGTTTTTAAAGATATTACAGCTCGCAAACAGGCAGAGCAAATATTGGCTGACTACAACCGTACTCTGGAAATTGAAGTAGTCGATCGCACGATCGAGCTAGCCTCGATCAATGCCCGCTTACAGCTCGAAATTGAGGAGCGCAAGCAAGCTGAAAAAATTATCCGTCAAGAGCGTGACTTTAACTTAAAGATTATCGAAAATTCCCCGATTTTTTTTGTTGCGATCGACTCTGAGGGTAAAATCCTGCTGGCGAATAACAGTATGCTGGAATCTGTGGGCTATACTGCCACAGAAGTTGCAGGTAAAGATTATTTAGCTACATTTGTACCCCCAAGCGATCGAGCCGGATTACATTCAATTTTTACGGGCGTAACAGCGCGGGAGCAAACGGTTAACGAACATCGCATTCTCACTTCGGACGATCGGACTTTGTTAGTCGAGTGGCACGGCACACCGGTGCTCGACGAAGGTGGCAGCCTGGATTTCTTGTTTGGATTTGGGATTGATATTGGCGAGCGGAAACAAGCACAATTAGCCTTGCAAAAAAGCGAAGCTCTGTTTCACAAATTAGCGAACACTGTTCCCGGAGAACTTTACATATTCGTGCAGCATCCCGACGGCTCAGTCAAGATGGAATATATCAGTCCTCTTTGCCGAGAAATTCAAGAATTAGAGCCGGAGGAAATCCAGAACAACTCTGCTTTACTCTCCGAACAAATACACCCGGACGATCGCTCCAGTCACTTCGAGGCATATGTCAAAAGTGCCACTGATCTCGAACCATTTTCCCACGAGTGGCGGATTGTGACAGCATCGGGAAAACTCAAATGGCTCCAAGGTTATTCTCGACCCGAATTGCGCGAAAATGGAGATATTGTCTGGCACGGCATAATTATTGATACGAGCTATCGCAAACAAGCAGAACAAGAACTCCAACAAGCCAAAGAAGCCGCAGAAGCTGCCAACAAAACTAAAAGCCTCTTTCTCGCCAACATGAGCCACGAATTGCGAACCCCCCTCAACGCCATTCTCGGCTTCGCTCAATTAATGGAACCCAGCGCTAATTTAAGTTTGCCGGAAAAAGAAAATATCCAAATTATTCGCCGCAGTGGAGAACACCTGCTCCAACTGATCAATCAAGTCTTAGACTTATCTAAAATTGAAGCTGGGCGCATGACACTCAACGCCAAAATTTTTGACTTGTACCGCTTGCTGGGGGACGTGCAAAATATGTTTCAAATTCCGGCGAATAATAAAGGATTGCAATTAATTATTGACTGCTCTTCCGATGTTCCCCAATACGTGCAAACTGATGCTATTAAGTTGCGACAAGTGCTGATTAATCTATTAGATAATGCGGTTAAATTTACCCAATATGGTTCGGTGTTAGTAACTGTAGGGCAGAATAAAGAACGAGTAACTAAGTATACAGGAAATAATAATTTTGATCATCTTTTGAATAATCAAAATATAGTTCCTATTTCCTTTGAGATAGCCGATACAGGAGTTGGTATTTTCCCGGAAAAATTAGAAAGCATATTTGAATTATTGGTGCAAACTTCATCAGAAAAAAAAGTTCAAACAGGTACAGGTTTAGGATTAAACATCAGCCGCGAGTTCATAAGATTAATGGGCGGCGACATTACTGTCGAGAGCGAAGGGGGACACGGCACAGTCTTCAAGTTTGACATTCAAGTTGTTACCGCAGCGGGTGCTGGTGAAGTCATCAATAAATATGTTGAAGTCAATGATTTATCGCAGAGTTCAAGTATAGTACAAGAAAAACTATCTGATAGTGCTGCAATATTTACGCTGGACTCCAAGCCGAAAGTTTCCCCAGAATGGACAAGCAATCTAAAACAGGCAGCCCGTGAGGCTGACTTCGACTTGATTGCCACAAGTATTGAGGAAATCGGCAGCGATAATGATGTTTTTGCGGAAGTTATGATGAATCATCTATATAATTTTGATTATCAAAAAATACTAGATTTGATTGATGAAATTGAGCTGTAGGGGGCGCAATGTGCATCTTCTCCTATAAATTTGCTGAGTTTGAGGGTGCGGCTCAACTCACCTTACCTATCAAGTTGCTGTAGGGAGCATCTCTGCCGAGATGCTCCCCGAACAGTTATTTTAGCGACAGGCACAATAGTCATGAGATGGCATAAAATTCTCGCTCAAATGTCAATACACTCTGATAATTATCATGCTTGATTTGCTGGTAATGTTTGACTTGACTTTTTTGAAGCTAGAGTTAACCCCCCCGATCGCCCTTTTGGTAAGGGGAAATCGAGGGGGTTAAATGTTATTTGTCAAGTATCTGAGGATATTAAGCAGGGTTCGCTTCGGCTCGTCTTTGTAGCAGGCGGGCAATTTCAGCTTTTTCTACAAGTCCGACGAGGACACCGTTTTCACGAATGACGGGGAGTTCTTGTACTTTTAGCTGTTCCAGAAGGGTGACGACTTCGAGGAGGGATAATTCTGGTTTGACGGTTGTGGAAAATTCGATCGGCTTCAGGAGTTCTTTCACTAAAACTTCGGGCCAGCGTCCGGTAGGAATGGTTTTGAGGTCATCAAGGTCGATCGCCCCTACCAATTGTCCGGCATCATCTGTTGCCAGGAACCTGCGCCAGGTTTGAGTGCTACCGATCACGTAATTGTTGGCAAATTCTCTGAGGGACAAGTCTTGGGAGACGATCGGACTTTCGGGGGTCACAGCATCTGCGGCTGTTAGGCCTGCCAGTTGATTTTGGACTGTGGCATATTGGGCAGATTGACCGGCATTTTGCAGTAAGAACCAACCAATTACTAGATTCCAAATATTGCCGAATATGCCTGTAGCAATGGCAATCCAACCAATGATTTGACCGACGCGGCTAGCAAAAATTACACCTTTGTAAGGGTTGCCAGTAATTTTCCAGACAATTGCTTTGAGGATGTTGCCACCGTCGAGGGGCAAACCGGGAATTAAGTTAAATAAGGCTAAAACTAAGTTGATGGAAGCTAAAAGTCCGACGATGGCGGCTGCGGGGCCTGTGAGACCAGCACCGATGCCGATCGCTGTTAACAAACCGGATAACAATAAGCTGACCAACGGGCCTGCAATTGCTACCCAAAATGCTTCGGCTGGGGTTTTAGATTCTCTTTCTAAATTAGCCAGTCCGCCAAACAGAAATAGCGAAATCGATTTCACGCCAATTCCCTGTTTAATGGCTACCCAACTGTGTCCTAATTCATGGGCTAAGACGGAAGCAAATAACAGTAACGCTGTGAATAATCCCAGCATCCAGGGCGCTACGGGGCCCAATGTGGGAAACAGGGCAGCTAATGCGCCGCCGTACTGCCAGGTTACTAAACCCAGAACTAAAAACCAAGATGCGTTGACAAAGAAGGGAATCCCAAACAGGTTGCCGACGCGAAATGTACCGTTCATAATGGCTACCTCTGATTTTACGAATGAGAGGTTTTTCTCTCTGTCTCCTTATCGTAACGAAACGTAACGAGGATGTTAATGCTTCAATTAGGGTGTTATCCGTCTGTGGAGGTTCGGTTTGCTGAATAATTACCGCCGACTGCGGTTTTGCCCGCTAGGGGTTAAATATTCTTATCTCAAAACGGAAGTTTTTGCTATGAGGCTTGAGGAAGATATCTGTTTTAGTTTTCTGTTTTAATTTTCAGCCGGTTTTAACCGAATGCAAGCTTTGAGACGGAGAATTTATTGCCGGCGGACTATTACACCTGTAGCAAGAGCTCAGTTTTAACCGACTTTAGCTATAATAACTTACCCTAAGAATAGTTTTGGTGCTAATAATTATGCCAGAATCCTTTTTGCTCGGCCGGCTGCTGCTGCAATTCAACAGCGAAGTCGCTGATGTCATTACAGACTTATCCGCTGTCGCTTTAACTCCCGATGGTCATTTGTGGCTGGGTTCCGATGAAACGACTGCGATCGAGCGTTTGTCGCTTGTGGCGCCTCATATTTTTGGAGAACATCAAAGATTTGCGATCGCAGATTTTATCGATCTACCTGGAAAATGCGAAATCGATATCGAAGGAATTGATTTCAGCAGCGATTATCTTTGGTTGGTCGGTTCTCACAGCACCAAACGCAAAAAAGCTAAAGGCAAAGACCCCGAAAAAGACATTGAAAGATTAGCACAAATCGTGACAGAGGTCAACCGCTATTTGCTGGCGCGGATTCCTATGAAAGACGGGATTTTGTGCGAGTCAATTGCCGATTCTGACAATCCCGAAATTCAACTGACAGTGGGATGCCTGCAGCGGACAGAAACGGGCAATTTGCTGACAGACGCGCTCAAAGATGACAGCCACCTCGGCTTGTATTTATCTGTGCCGATTCCGAGTAAAGAAAATGGCTTTGATATTGAAGGGTTGGCGGTGCGGGGCGATCGCATTTTGCTCGGTTTGCGGGGGCCGGTGCTGCGGGGTTGGGCGATAATTTTAGAAATAGAAGTTGAAGAGGCAGAACCGGGAGTTTTAAGGCTTAAGGAAATTGGGAAAGGAGGGAAATTGTACAACAAACATTTTCTTGATTTAAACGGTTTGGGGGTGCGAGAATTGTGCTGGAATGGGGAAGATTTGATTGTTTTAGCCGGGCCGACGATGACTTTATCTGGGGCGACAAGGGTTTTTCGGTTGAAGGGAATTTTAGGGCGATCGGGCGACAGTATTAGTGGACAAGATGGTGGAGATTTGGAGGTATTGTTCGACTTGCCTTTTAAGGTTGGTACGGACAATGCTGAGGGATTGAGCCTGTTTCCCTATTTGGACGGGCAGAATTCGCTGTTAGTGGTTTACGATTCGCCGGATGCGGGGAGAATGGTTGAAAAAAGTGCTATTCTTGCGGATATTTTTAGGTTGGGTTTGTAGTAGTATGCTGCGTCATAACGGGAGATATTTGGGATAATTAATCACCCATGAACTGATGCACCATGCGATTAGGAAGGTGCGTCAGATGGGATTTTTGGGAGAATTAATTCGACCTTAACTGACGTACCCTATAAGTGGGGTTAATTGTCGATCGCATCCCTTCGCCGCTGGCTGTAGCGTTTCAATTCATCAATTAAGTGAGTATCGTTAGAAGCTGTTCTCGCGCCCGCTTCCGCCGCCCAGCGCTTCAAATCTTCAATTTGCGATCGCGCGATCGCAGCTAAAGGTACTGTATCCTCGATCGACCTCAAAATATCCTCCGTCATCAAATCCCGGCGCTGTCCGTTGACAAACGTTCCAAAAGCCCGATATAACCCATCTATTACGACTTGTTCAATTTCTGCACCGCTAAAATTCTCAGCGCGTTTCGCCAAAACTCCCAAATCAAACTCCCGCAATCTACTTGGCCGCAGTCGCTGCAAATGCACTTTAAAGATATCTTGCCGTTCCGATTCTGAGGGCAAATTCAAAAAGAAAATTTCATCAAATCTGCCCTTTCTCAGCAACTCTGCCGGCAAAATTCTGACGTTATTTGCAGTTGCGACGATAAACACCGGACTGGTTTTTTCCTGCATCCAAGTAATCAAACTGCCGAATACCCGGCGCGAAGTTCCCGAATCGCCGTCGCCACCGCTGATAATGTTGCCGAAGGCTTTATCTATTTCATCTATCCACAAAACGCAAGGTGCGATCGCCTCTGCTAATTGTATCATTTGTCTAACCCGACTTTCGCTTTCCCCGACCACGCCGCCAAACAATCTCCCCGTATCCAACCGCAACAGCGGCAAACGCCATTCTGAGGCTATTGTTTTCGCCGATAAAGATTTGCCTGTGCCTTGAATTCCTACTAACAAAACTCCTTTCGGATTGGGTATGCCGTAGCGACGCGCTTCGTCAGTAAAAGCATCTTGCCGCATCTTTACCCACTGTTTCAAATTTTCCAAGCCGCCCACACTTTTTAGGGATTCTTTGGAGTTAAAAAACTCCAAAATTCCCGTTTGGCGAATTGCTTGCTGTTTTTCCTCCAAAACTCCGTCAATATCTGACTCGTTAATTTGCTGTTTGGCGGCCAAAGCTTTAGCCAAAACCCGCCCGATTCTAGCGCGACTCAAACCCTGACAAGCTTTAACCAACTGTTCCCTTGCTAAACCGCTAACTTGCAACTGTTGTGGCTTTTCCACAACGTGGGAAATTAAACTGTCGATTTCTTGCACGTTGGGCAAAGGAAAATCAATTACTGTGACTTCTTCTTTCAATTCCTCCGGCAATTCCAGCGTGTGAGAAGTAAGAACTATAGTTTTTTTGCTGCGCTTCAATTCCCGCGTTAAATTTCGCAATTCTCGCACTACCGCCGCGCTTTTTTCGCTGTTTGGATATTTCAAAATGGGGTGCAAATCCCGCAGTACAAATATGGTATATTCTTCAACAGCAGTTTTGCTGACGCGATCGAGCGCCGCCATTACCGAACCTTTCCCAGAACCGTTATCCTCCCAGCCTCGCACAAGATCCCAGAACAGCACCCGGCGCGCGGGAGTTACTTGCAGCGCTACTTGGGCAATTACGGCTTCGACAGGTTCTTCCTCCGCGCCGACAATGTACAGCAGCGAATAGCGGGCGCGAATCATCAAATCTAGTCGCTTTACCAGTGCCTCGAAATGGTTATTTTTACTGCCCTTGACGACATCTAATTCTTTGGGGGTTGGGTAATTTTCTGTCATTTTAGTGGATATTGTAGAGGGAAATTAAACTTTATTAAATATTTGGCTTGCAGTCAGGATTTTAGTCTTTAAAAGAATTTCACCTAACTAAAGGTTTGTAGTAAGGATGTTAGTCCTTAACAACTATTTAAGCGGACTAAATTCCGTACTGCAAACATTAAAATTATAACAGCCTAGTATGCAATTGACTACTTAGCAACTTTTCGAGCTTGTTTCACCATTTCAATGAGAGTGTGGTGAGCATCTTCGGCGTCTTTTAAAGTGCGATCGAAATTTACTCTAACGGGCACTGTTTCGTCGTTGACTTTAGCTGTTAAATCCATGCCGTTGGCATCAATAGCGAGCATTTGAGCTTCCGTTGCCTGCGGTTGGTCGCCAAATGCTTGAGCATATAGCACGACAGCACTAGCGTGGTCTTCGTTCATGTGAGTGCAGATGCGATCGCTAATCTCAGTGGAAAACTGTTCTGACATGGGGAGATTCCTCAGATGCAATATCGATCGATTGTACAGCGATCGGAGTTGACAAAATACTTCGCAATTTGCTAAGATGAAATTCAAATGATTCTAGCGAGAGTCCAATCGATGCGTAAATTAGTTTGTTATCCAGGAACTATATGCACGTTATCTCTCAATCAGCACTCAGGAAATTCTGGGAAAAGTATCCTGATGCCGAAACAAGTCTGCGCTCTTGGTACAAACTAGCAACAACAGCCGAGTGGTCAAATTTAGCTGAAGTGAAAGCAGTTTTTTCCTCAGCCGATAGAGTTGGAAACTTTACTGTTTTTAACATCCGAGGTAATAACTACAGACTGATTACGTTCATAGATTATGAATCTCGGCCTAAAAAAAATTTTATTCGCTCTGTACTTACTCATGAAGAATATGACGAAGATAAATGGAAAAAAGACTCGTGGTATAAATGATAATTTTCTATCTTTAAAATTTATCCAATAATCCTAGGTATAGGGGCAACCACGGGGAATTGCCCCTAGATTCACATCATACATATATTGAGGAGCTGCGTAATTCCTGTCCTTTCTTAATATAGGATACTCACATGAACAACTCTAGCGCTTATATCGAACTACTCAAAACATTTCCTCCCCGACCTATAACGGCTGAGGAGGAATTAATGGCAACTCAAAAAGTGATCGATTCTCTGTTGGACAAAGGCGAACTGAATTCAGACGAACGCGACTATCTAAACGTACTTGGAACTCTGGTTTATGAATACGAGCAAACTTTAGAACCCATACCTGACATTTATGGGATAGAACTGTTAAAAGCTTTAATCAAAGAATTTAACCTGAGACAAAAAGACCTAGTTCCTATTTTTAAAACCGAGTCTATTGTCTCAGATATCCTCAATGAAAAGCGTCAACTTACAACTGAACACATACAAAAACTTGCAGAGTTTTTCAGTGTCTCGCCTGCTGTTTTCTTTCCACTGCATCAAGTTGTTGGTAATGCTGCCTAAAATTGTTTGTAGTAATGAATTTAGTCCTTATTGACTAAAAGCTTTCATAAAGGGGGATCATTCTCACTACAAACGGCACAGCCTAACTAAAAGATCGATCGTCAAACGGCAATTCATCAAACCGCGAATCAATATCAGCCTCAGAATTGGCAACAGGGGAATTAGCGCGAGATGCCGACGGCTTAACAGAATTCACCTGGGCTACTGATAACTTGGCCGCAGGTTCCGATTTCTGTAAATTAACTAACGGTAACTCCCCGCCATTTTCTCCATTTTTACCCGTTTGATTCCACATCATCATTCCCAGCAAACCATCAACCAAACCGCCACCGCTACCGTTGCCTGTTACCGCAACATCCGGCACAACTCGCACTTTGCGATCGCCTATAATTTGCATTAACTGCAAAGCCGTATAACCGGAACCTCCCAAAGCCACAACACCCGCGCGATAAGCTTCAGCTTGAGCATTTCCCTTCACCCGAATCGACTCAGCTTCACCTTGAGCTTGTTTCACCTGAGAATTCGCTTTCAACTCAGAAATCTTCACCCCTTGTTCCGATTTCACCATCTCTTGTTGAATCTCAGCCAGCGCCGTTTCCCGCACCAATTGTTGCCGCTGAGTTTGTGCTAATTGCTGCACCTCATAAGTCTTGCACTGTTCTTCAGCAATTTTGCGATCTGTTTGAGTTTGCATCAACTCTGCAGGCGGCAAAATATCCCCGATCAAAGTATCAATTGCTTGCACGTCGTAGGTACGCAAAGCTGCTTTGATATACTCGGCGGCTTCCGCTTGTCTGCCGCTTCTTGCCGAGAGAAAATCTAATACAGAATAAGCTTGAGCCGAATTGCGGAAATAATTCCCAATTGTCGGCTGCAAAACGTGGTCTACTAAATTCTGCATCGAACCGACGCGAGAAATCACTTTGGGAGCATCCAAGGCTCCAACGTGAATAATCTGAGCTACTTCTAAATCAAAGGCAAAACCGTCTTGAGAACGCACGGTTAAAGACGAAAGTTGAGAATCGTAACTGTGCCTTTCTGTTTTTCCTGACCAGTTCAATACTATATTAGTAGTCGGCACTAACTCTACTTTCAAAATGCGAGTATTCAGCGGATGTTTCCCCGGATAAAGGGGAGTTACCCAAACCCCTTTATTGCCGACATTTACTAAATTTCCGTGAGTGAAAGCAGCGCCGCTCACATCTTCCGAGGTTTGGCCGACATAGGAAATAACCGCGCCGACATAGCCGATCGGGATTTCGGTCATCGCCACTTGGTCAACCCCGACAAACCAAGGATTTAAGTTCCACGAACCGGAAAGCAAAACCTGTTCCTGCAAACCGCGCCGCCCGCCGGCGGTGATAAATTTTTGCGCGTTTTGGAAGTTGTCGTGATTCGGAATAATTGGGCCAGCAATTTCGCCATCTTGAATCGGAACGCCGTCAAAAGTTGTGACAATTCCCACTTTATCAGGGGCAATTCTGTACAGCTTTAATTGTTCGGCTGTCATCCCGTGTTTGGCAGCATTTGCCGCTGTAATTACTGTAAATAATGCTGTATTAATTCGATAGCTACCGCCAGTCAAAATGCCGAGTTGTCTACCTTTTTCGCCGCCGCCTTTGAGGAATTGGCGAGCATCTTGAAAATTGTCACATTCTGTGATTTTGCCGAGGATGCGCTGCGGTGGAATTGACTTACCACCTGCTGCGATAATCAGGGCAATTTCACCTTGGGGAACTACAGTTAGAGACTCTTTGCGAACGTTGTACTGCAAAGGCCAATAACCCCAGTGCCAACCGGGGGGCAAAGTATCAGCTTGATATCCCGCTTCTCCGTTTAAGGCAATTAAATCTCCGGGCGGTAAAGACTTGCCGCCGAAGCTAAACTTTTTACTGACAATGCCAACTTCGCGATCGCCAATTACTACCAATCCGCCAAAAAATAATGGCAGCACTAGAATAATTATCATACCGCCGATCGCGATCGGGATAAATCCGCCCGGATCGAGCTGCATTGTCTGCACGGGAACAGTGGTACGCAACTGCCCTAACTGCAGGCTAGAATCAGGTTTTGCGACTAACTGAATCGAGGTTCCATTTGCGAGGGGGATATTGCTAGCTGCTAATACCGGCGAGGGTTTCAAACTGGTTGTTGCACTAAGTGCTAAAGACGCCGAAACAGCGGCTGCAAACTGTTTTAAAACGCGGATTTTGACTTGAGATTTGGACAAAAATGAATAAAGCATTTTTTTTTAGCAGGGCTAATTTATCCTAGGAGTTCCAGCTTAGCCTTACTAAAAAGTTTTGGCGTAAAACTTAAGGTCTTATCATTATTTGCCGTCATAATAGTCATATAGCAATCCTTGCAGGAGTCGTAAAATGTTTACCCCACCCCAACCCTCCCCTTATCAAGGGGAGGGAGTAAGAAATTCACAAATGATTTAGGATTCCTATATTTGTCAGTAAAAAAAATACTGCTCATTAAACTACAGGCTGACAATCCCCCGTTTTAAGGCGGAAATCGCGGCCTGCGTGCGATCGCTAACTCCCATTTTGCTCAAAATATTGTTGATGTGAAACTTGACGGTGCTTTCGCTGATGTGCAAAACTTCACTAATCTGGCTGTTGCTTTTACCAGCGACTATGAGGCGGATGACTTCTAATTCGCGATCGCTCAATTCAGGCCCACTCAGGCGATCGGCTAACTTAACACCCACTGCCAGCGGAATGTACTTTTTACCCTCAAAAACAGTCCGAATTGCTGCTAAAAGTTCCTCTGGTTCCGCATCCTTAAGCAGATAGCCCTTAGCGCCAGCTTGCAATCCGCGATAGATGTTTTCATCGCCGTCATAAGTCGTCAGCACCACAATCCGGGCGCTGGAAAACTCCGCACAAATCGCAGCAATGGCGGCGACTCCATCCATTTGGGGCATCCGCATATCCATAAGGGTGACATCGGGCTGATATTCGCGGAACATTGTTAATGCTTCCTGCCCGTTGCTTGCTTGCGCCACAACTTTAACATCTGATTCCTGATTCAGCAGCGCCACTAAACCTTGCCGCACAATATAATGATCGTCGGCAATTAAAACGCGAATAATATTTGATTGGTTAATCATGTTTACCCTGTTAATCTTATTAAAAAAACTGAATTTCTCACTACAAACTTACTATGTATGGTGCGAAATGTGCACCTTTACTGGCGATTAACTGAAACTATAACTTCTGTTCCGTTTCCGGGGCGGCTGTTTACTGTTAGCTGCGCGTTAATGCGATCGGCGCGTTCTCTCATTCCCAATAAACCAAAGCCATTCCTAAAACAGATACTTTCTGTATCAAATCCCTGTCCGTTGTCTTGCACCCGCAAAAGAAACTTGGATATTTCGTATACTAACTCAATTTTTATCGCCGTAGCTTTGGCATATTTGAAAGCATTTGTTAATGCTTCCTGCCCGATACGCAACAGATTATTTTCTACCTCTAATGGTAGGGAATATGCCGTGCCAACCACTTCAAAAATAGTGTACGTATCAGTATCTGATGACAGTTGTTTAGCGATTTGGTTGAGAGCGCTATACAAATCGCCCTCTTCTAACAGTTGCGGGCGTAAAGATTCTACGGATCGCCGCGCTTCGGCAAGTCCAGAGCGAGCCAATTCGCAGACTGTTTTCATGTATGCTTGTGCTTGTTCTGGATTGGCTGCTATTACCCGTTCGGCGGCTCCCAAATGTATGATGATGCCTGTAAAAGTTTGCGCTAAAGTGTCGTGAATTTCCCGCGCCATCCGGTTGCGCTCTTCGAGAATATTTTGGTCTAGGAGTTGTTTAGACATCCTTCTCAGACGCAATTGATTTTCGACGCGCACTAAAACTTCTTGTTGTTGAAAAGGTTTGGTAATATAGTCTATTCCGCCCAGAGAAAATGCTTTTACCTTATCTAAAACTTCTTGCAAAGCGCTGATAAAAATTATTGGGATATCTTGAGTTTTTGGAGTAGCTTTGAGCTGCTCGCAGACTTCGTAGCCATCCATGTGAGGCATCATAATATCCAGTAAAATTAAGTCGGGTAAATTGGCATTGATAAAGTTAAGAGCTAATTTCCCACTGGGAGCTAGGTGAACTTTATACCCAGCGACAGATAGTATGCTGCTTAAAAGTTTTAAGTTCTCAGGACAATCATCAATAACTAAAATACTTTCTTCGCGGGTAAAACGGAGGTTTTTCTTCATGTCTCATCCCTTAATGTGTGTATTAAATTTAGCAACTGTTCGTACTGAAAATTTTTAATGCAAGCTGCGATCGCCCTCGCTAAGGGCTGATTGATTTCGCGAATTTGACTGATGACTGTGTGCATCTGTTCCAAATCGAGATTGCTAATGGCTTGCTGAAGATTGGCTAGTAACTCAGGAGGCAATTCAGAAAAAGCGCTTTTTGTCAATACATTTACTTCATTTTCTGTGAAGCTGGGCGCAGCATTTAGTTCTTCAAAAACGAATTGCACTCCGATATGTTTGTGCAGAATATCAAATATGTTTGCTTCTCTAAATGGTTTGCGAATAAAATCATCGCAGCCGGTAGAAAGGACAACAGCTTTCTCTTCCTCAAAACTACTTGCTGTTATGGCAACAATTGCTGTCTGGGGTAGGCACGGGGGCACTACCCCTACAAAATCCTCGTTTTCCGTAGGGGCAATCCCCCTGTGGTTGCCCTCTTTAATTTGTTTGGTTGCTTCATACCCATCCATCAGTGGCATTCGCATATCCATAAAGATTAAGTGCGGCGAATATTGCTCCCACTTTTCTATTGCTTCCATCCCATTTTTGGCTTCGTAAACTTCAAAACCGATCGCAGAAAGCAGTTTAACTAGCAGTTGACGGTTGTCAAAAGCGTCGTCTGCAACGAGAATTCGATAGCGGGGTTGATTGGGTGCGATCGCAATAACTCGTCTGGTTGGCTGTTCCCGTTGGCGATCGGCCTTTTCAACTGCATTAACTTTAATGTCAAATTTGAATATAGTACCGCCTCCAGCACGAGAACTGACTGTCATTTCACCTCCCATTAACTGCACAAAAGAACGTGCGATCGTTAAACCTAATCCTGTTCCTTGTTGCGATTCTTCCCCTGTTTTAGTTTGAACAAAAGCTTCAAATAGCTTGTCTAACTCACTAACATCAATTCCCGCTCCCGTGTCTTCAACCTCAAAGTATATTTTATGAGCAAGCTCATGATTTTTAATTTTCACATAAATGCCGCCTTTGGACGTGAATTTAATGGCGTTAGAAAGCAGGTTAATCAAGATTTGGCGCAATTTTATTTCATCAGTTTGCACATATTGGGGAACGTCTGGCATCCGCTCTACTAATAACTGCAATCCCTTATTTTGTGCAGGAAGTTGGAACATATTTTTGATGTCGTCCAGCAAGCGGTGGAGGTCAAAATTGGTCTCGTTGAGAGTCGTGCGTCCCGCTTCTATTTTGGACAAATCTAATACTTGGTTAATCAGTTCGAGCAAATGTTCTCCGCTGCGGGTGATAATACTCAGGTGTTCTTGCTGTTCCTGCAATAGGTGAGAACCGCGATTCATCAGTTGGGAAAAACCCAGAATTGCATTGAGGGGAGTCCGCAATTCGTGGCTCATATTTGCGAGGAATGTACTTTTTGCTCGGTTGGCTTCTTGTGCTGCGTCTTCGGCTCGTTGTCGATCGATGATTTCTCGCTGGAGTTCGAGAGTGCGATCGCTCACTTGCTGTTCTAAAGTGCGGTTGTAATCAGCTAAAACTTTTTCTGCTTGTTTGCGATCGGTGATGTCTTGAAATGTGGCGATCGCATAATTAATTTTGCCAGTTTCATCCACAATTGGTGTGCTGGAAACTTCCAAGGAAACAATCTTATCAGGTCGGTGGAACTCTATATCATCTACTTTGACCGTTTCACCCGCCAAAGAACGCACGATTGGCATTTGTGCGGTGGGATATAACTCGTTAGTTCCTGCTAAATAAGCTTGACCGATTTCGGCAAATTGAGCGGCATTTAATTCGGGTATATAATTGATGCCGCTGAGTTGGGAAGCTGTGGGATTTGCGTAGGAAATTTGTCCGGCGCTGTCAATTACTGTTACTCCAATCGGCATCGCATTGATAAATTGAGTCAGTCGGTTTTCGCGTTCTTTTACTTCTGTGTAGAGTTTAGCGTTAGTAAGTGCGATCGCCGCTTGTCCCGATAGCAATTGTAATACTTCCAGGCGATCGGGAGTAAAAGCTTGTGCGGTGAGGTTATTTTCGAGATAAACAATAGCAGCCAGTTGACCTTGATTCATCAAAGCGGCACACAAAATAGATTTGGGCTGACGTGCTTTGATGTAAGGGTCATTCGTAAAGTTACCTTCACGAGTGGCATCATTTAAGACTAAATTTTCTTGGGTTCGAGCGACATAATTGATAATAGCTTCGGAAAGTTCCGGGCAATTTTCAACTGGTTCAGATTGCAACACTGTTATCCGTTCATCATTCATTACACCTTCAGCTTCAATCAGCAATTTACCATGAGTTTCTATAATCAAATAGCCTTTTTGAGCCCCGACATTTTCTATCAAATTTTTCATCAATCTGGAGAGTAATTTATCCTGTACAATTTCCCCAGCAATTGCCTCGGAAGCTTTCATGACTGTAGCGATATCCAAGGAAGAACTAGAAGGGCTGCCCGTAGTTGATGTAGTGGTTGAAATGTTTTTCTTTGTAGGTAGATCGAGCGTAAATAATTGCGGATATCGCGTTTCTAAATCTTTAACTTTAGCCACGGCACCCCAGAGTTGATAGCAGTAACGAGCTTCCTGCATATAAGCTTTGGCTGTTAATTCTTTCCCCCTAGATAAATAGAACTTGCCTGCGAGTTCGTAAGCGAGGGCGGCTTCGTGGATGTACTCGTTTTCTTTGGCAAGGGAAATTGCGAGATCGTAATAGTCGATCGCTTCCACAACTTGCCCCAAAACTCGCGCTTTTTCAGCTTCAACTAGATAAAATTTATGTAAGTAATTCATGGGAGCATGATGCGCCCATACCTGCATTTTTTCTTGATTAGCATTAACCCGCTTGAGAGCATTTTCTTTTTCAAAATTTGAATAATCAGCAAATACACTTAAATGCGCTAGAGCATCATAAAAATGGAAGATAGGTATAGCTGCCATTCCCATCACACCATCTAAATATGGTTCTGCAACTACTGCATTTTTAGCAGCTTCATGGGACTTTCCAAACAAATAGCACAATATCAACTTATTTAGATAAAGCAATAAAAGTCCTTGTCTATCGCTCAATTCTAGCTGAAGTGGCTGAAGTGGTAGAAATTTCTCTTCGTTATAAAACTCTCCTATTAGCTGAGTTGGATTGTCAGCCTTACCTAATAAGTTAAAAATAATTTGTAAATACATTGCTAACCAAGTCAAGCAAGTCTTGTTTTTTTTATTGATCGGTATTTCATAAAAATAAATTAACTGTTTTCCTAAGTCTTTAAGTTCACATCCTACTGAGTAGGCATTAAAACAATAATCAAAAGTAGAATAACCAATAAAATCTATATTCCCTGTTTCAACAGCGCAGAAATAAGCCTCTTTTAAAATTGACAAGCTTCCCTTAAGATGCTTTTTCCAATGCAATATATGATTGCCAAATATATCTAAAACTCCAGCCTTCAGGTATTTGGCATTTAATTTTTCTACTAACCTTAAACCTAATCTTCCATATTTATAGCCACTTTCAATATCTTGTATAGTTGTACACAATATGACTCCGTAACTTGCGTAAGCAAAACTAGACTTAGGAGCATTGCCAAATTTAATAGATAAATCAATCTGTGTTAACACAAGTGGCACTAATAATTCTGGAATACCTATATAGCCGATCCCTATCATTTCTCCCAGAATCGACATAGCTGCTAGAGATTCTGGATCGGTCATTTTAGGCAGGTTAATTAAGTTGTAAGGTTCCGCTTTTATATATATGTTATTTGGAGATTGTGGCCAAACAACTCCTAGCAAATGTAGCACTTTTAATCCAAGGTTAAACCCTTCTTTAAACTTGCTTTTTCTTATGCAATTTTCAATCTTTAACTCATATATTTGGACTTGCTCTATAACAGTTTTAGCATTTTCTAGGACAAGGTTAGCTAAAGCTTCCATTTGCTCAAAATTCCCCAAACGGTAGGCTACCTGTGCGGCTTCTTGATGTAGTTGCAAGCTGAGGTGGTATTGCAGCAGCCAAGTGTTTCCTGTCAGCAAATTTATCCCTGTTTGCAGATAGTTGAAAGCTGGCGGATAAGCAGTTGATGCTTTAGCCTTTTGACCTGCTATTAGGTTTAATTCCGCCAGTTCATCTTTTTCTTGCTGATGAACAATCAACTCTAAGCCGAAATTTAATTGGTTAACAATATCAAATATTTTTTCGTCTCGCTTGTCGAGCGGAGTATTTTGCAGCAGCAGTTGTCCTATTTGTTTGTGGACGATCGGCTTATCCTGTTCATCAATCAGGGAATAAGCAGCTTGCTGAATTCTGTCATGAACAAACTTGTATTCTACGGATTGGCTGCTGGGTAATTTCCCGGTAATTTCTAATTCCACATCTCCCATATTCCCCAGCAACACGACTAAATTTTCAGCAACGGTTGCGTACAAATTATCCGCCGTTTGTCCCACAGATTTTTCGCAAAGTGAGGCGAGGGTTTTGAGATCGAATTGATTGCCAATGCAGGCTGCTATCTTTAACGTTTCCTGCGAATTATCGGGTAGTTGTTGAATTTTGTCAACCATCAACTCGACAACATTATCAGTGAAATTCCTCGCTTTAATTTCGTCTAAATCCCATTCCCAAGTGAAAGCGATCGAATCAAATTTTAACAGTCCTTCTGTATAAAGCGATTTGAGAAATTCATTCATAAAGAAAGGATTTCCGCCCGTTTTGAAAAACACTAATTCGGCAAGGGAGTTGACTCTTGCTTCCGGGCAATTCAGGGCATCAGAAATCAGTTGAGTCACACAGGATAAATCCAAAGGTGACAGGAAAATGCGATCGACCTTTGCCTCTGTTTTGACAATCTCTGCCATTGTTAACATTAACGGATGAGCAGCAGAAACTTCGTTATCCCGATAAGCCCCAATTAAAAACAGTCCCGTTGAGGAAGCATTCATCAGCAGTTGCATCAGTTTGAGAGATGCCCCGTCAGCCCACTGCAAATCATCGATAAATATTGTCAGAGGATGTTCGGGTTTGGTAAAAACTTTAATGAAGTTTTGAAACACAAAATTAAAGCGATTTTCCGCTTCAGCCGCACCCAATTCTGGCGGCGCAGGTTGCTTGCCGATAATTAATTCAATTTCGGGAATTACGTCAATAATGACTTGACCGTTGATTCCCAATGCGTCTAATAATTTTTCCCGCCATTCTTTGAGATTTGCTTCGCTTTCTGCTAACAGTTGTTTGGCTAAATCCTGAAAAGCATTGACAAGTGCGCTGTAGGGAATATTGCGCTGATATTGGTCAAATTTGCCGGAGATAAAATAACCGCGCTGTTGAGTAATCGGTTTGTATAATTCTTGCACCAAAGCTGATTTACCGATACCAGAATATCCCGAAATCAGCATCATTGAACTTGTGGCACAGGCATCTTGCCTGTGACTGCTTGTGGCACAGGCATCTTGCCTGTGACTGCTGACTGTTTCAAAAGCTGTTAGCAAGCTATCAATTTCTCGCTGTCTGCCATAAAGTTTTTGCGGAATTTGAAAACGGTTAGAAATATCTTGACTCCCTAGGGTAAAAACTGATATATTGTTATGGCTGTGCAGTTGATTTAAACATTCTTCTAAATCAGCTTTAATGCCGATCGCACTTTGATACCGCTCCTCAGCATTTTTCCCCATCAACTTCATCACAATATCGGAAACAATTTGCGGAATTTCGGGATTCACCTGAGATGGAGATAACGGCTGTTTAGCGAGATGACTGTGTACCAATTCCAGCACATCCTGAGTGTCAAAAGGCAGTTGGTATGTCAGCAGTTCATAAAAGGTAGCGCCCAGGGAATAAAAATCCGTGCGGTAATCTAAACTGCGGTTCATTCTGCCGGTTTGTTCCGGCGACATATAAGCAAGAGTTCCCTCTAAAATGTTGGGATTTTTGATGGTGTAATTCTCGCGTGTTAACTGCGTGGAAATGCCAAAATCGATAATTTTGAGTTCGCCGCTAGCTGGATTGAAGACAATATTTGAAGGGTTAATGTCTTTGTGAATGATGTGGGCACTGTGAATTTGTTGTAAACTTTCTGTAGTGGCGATCGCAATTCTGAGAAATTCTTCAATACTAAATTTTTGCTGCTGCATCCAAATTTTCAAGGATTCGCCGCCAAAATCCTCCACAAACATCACCAGGGTGTTTTGATATGGCTGCAAATCATAGGCTTTTATACAGCCGCTCAGGTTAAGAGATTGTGTAATTTTATACTCTGTGCGATAGCGGGCGAGTTCTTGAGGTGTGGGATAATTTTCTTTAAGGACTTTGAGCACAACCGGGAGACTGTCGGGTTGTCGGAATGCTCGGTAAACCAGGGAGTTTGCGCTTTCGTAGATGAGCTCTGTGACTTCAACGCCAGGAAAAGTGAGCATATTCAGCCTGCGGTCAACTTTGCAGTCGAACATAGCATAAATTTGCTCCTCACACCAGATGTGCGTGAGCCATCAGTCGATTTTAGATTTTAGATTTTAGATTTTAGATTTTAGATTTGACTCCACATCTGAGATTTTAGATTTTAGAAGCCAAGACAGGCTTCCCAGTCAATACAGCTTGTTCGATAATATCAGCGGCGCGCTTGACTCCGCCCGATCGCCCGATCGCCTCTTGGAGGTCGATCGCCCTTTGTTTATACGACTCTTGGGTTAGGACTTTCACAATTGCCGATCGGACTTTAGTCACGCTCAATTCCTTCAAAGAAACCACTTCGCCAACACCCGTATAAGCAATCCGCGCTGCCACTCCCGGCTGGTCATTTGCCACAGGAATTGCCACCATCGGTACTCCATTGCTCAATGATTCCAAAGTTGTATTCATCCCGGCGTGAGTAATAGTCAGAGTGGCTTTTTGTAGCAACTCTAATTGCGGTGCATAGCCAACAACGATCGGATTTCCCGGCAATGACGGCAAGGATTCGGGAGTCGCACCGCCGCCGAGAGATATTACCAATTGGGCGTCTAATCCTTCACAAGCAGAGGCGATCGTTTGAAAAACATCCAGCAAGCGATTTTGCACAGTTCCCATCGAAGCATAGATCAACGGTTTACCGGTTAATTGTTCAAAGGGAAAAGGTACTGGTTTGCGCGTCGCTGGGTTGTGATAGGGGCCGGTGAAATGGAAAGAAGGGGGTAAATTTTGTCTGGGAAACTCAAATTCAGCCGGCTGTTGGCTGATTTGAGCCAGTTTAGAGTAACCATCATTCGGGTTAGAGTACAGAGGTAATTTCCACTGTTCGCGATATTGGGCAATAACATCTCGAATTGGTTTGATAGCCAGATTTAGTAATTGATAGCTGACTTGATTGCGGAGGCGGTTTGCTAAAGTTGGATTGTATTGCCAAGGAGTACAAAACGGAGGAATGTTAGGGTCTCGATTTACCATCAAGGCACTGCACACAGTGACAAAAGGAAGGTTGAGAAATTCGGCAATTGTTCCTCCCTCGAATGAAACTTGGTCTACAAGCAAAGCTTCTACACCGGCTTTTTGAATGGCAGTTGGAGCCTCTGTGAGAAGAGCAGCCGAAATCTCTGTGAATGCTTTGATAGTATATCGAAAGGCTGTCAGTCCGCTGAGTTTCCCCAGTTGGCCCAAGCCTTCTGTCATTGAGCCTGCGGGAAATTCATTTTCAGCTAATGGCTGGAATTCTAAGCCGCTGGCTAAGGTGGTGGTTTTAGCATCGAGGAAGTTAAATAGGGTGACTCGATGGCCTCGGCGAAGCAGTTCGTTGCCTAATGTTGTCATGGGGTTGAGGTGGCCGTTGGCTGCTGGACAGAGGATGCCGAAGTGGGTCATTAGGGAAGGCTCCGTGTGAGTTTAAACTTGTTTTAGCATTTAATCGGCGGTATGAGTAGTTTGTGTTGGGGGGTTGGGGCGTGGGGGCGTTGGGGCTATCGCTTGGAGAAACTCAGGAATGGGACGCAGGCTTCAGTCATTGCAAGAGAGTGTTACCAGTCTATATTTGTATGCGATCTGCGATACCTAGCCAAAAGTTCAGGTAATCTCCTCAACTAAAAGTTAGTTCAAACTAAGTTGTTTTTATAGCTTCAAAACTCAACTTTGAGCTAGCTACTTTAGCCAGGAAATTTTCTAAACTAAATTTACGCATAGGCCAGCCATAGCCTAGCTGTAAAAAACAAATTCTGAATACATACAATACCGAAGTCAAAAGGAGCAATCAGATGGACAGCACTAATCAGTTTTCCCAAGAAGTTGAGCAATATTCTGCGGTGCAGCCGCAACAGTCGCCAGCAAATCCTGTCGGTGAAGAATTGAATGATACGGAATTAGATGCGATCGCAGGCGGTTTAGATGCGATCACAGGCGGTTTGAGTTTTGAGAATTGGCGTGATTTCATCCGTTTCTCTCCGAGAATTTACCCAGCAGTAGCGGGTAAAAAAGCTGGATAGCAGCCAACTTTGCTAGCAGTTGCTTCAATCGCTTTTGGAAGCAAAATTCACTAATTATGTCAGGAGAAAATATCTGATGGAAAGCAACAATCAATCTTTGCAAGAAGTACCCTCCGAGTCGTCCGCAATCACAGCAGCCGCACCGGACAACTCAACTAATCAAGAATTGAGCGACTTGGAACTCGATGCGATCGCTGGCGGTATCCGTACTATCACAGCCAGCGGTCCAAAGCCCGACTTTATGCGTCGTGGTCTGTCCATGCAAATAACTGAAGCATTCCTATCCCATTGGGGACAGAAGAAATGAGCTGCTTGTAACTAGAAGCGATCGCGCTTCTGCTGAGTTCAAACATCCAAGGAGAAAACATCTGATGGAAAGCAACAATCAATTTTCGCAAGAATTACCGTCCGAGTCGTCCAAAATCGCAGCATCCGAACAAGAAAACTCAACCGATCGAGAATTGAACGACTTGGATCTCGAAGCGATCGCAGGCGGCCGTTCCGATATGGCCGATCGCGCTCGGGCTGCCGGGATGCCCGTTATCACAGCCAGCGGCCCAAGGCCCAACATTTTTGGTCGTGGTCTGCCCATGGAATTAATTGAAGCAGCGTCGCGCGCATTTGGCAATAGCAACTGAGCGACTAATAATTGCCAAAAGCCACGCAATCGCTGAGGCTAAAATTTGCAAAGCAATCGCATAATATGCGATTGCTTTTCCGTGGAATAATGACAACTATAGCAATCCCAATCTACAGAAAATATGGATGCAATAAAGCCACTATACCTGATGCAGCAATCGCCAGATATCGGTAACGCTACAATATTTAGCGTTGGCTTAGTTATCGCCTGTTTGCTATTGCTGATTTTGTTGTGGTTGCCCGATTTGCTGACCAAAGAATAAGCAGTTCGGCAGCGGATTATGTAATGAGTGTAACGGATGTAACTGAGATGTTGCACCATTTTTAATAATGCTTTTATGAACGGGGTCTCCGGTCCGTTCCACAAAGAGTGAATTTCTTGTGGAACGGGCCGGAGACCCCGTTCTTGAGAATGGTTTTACGTTAAATCTCTACTCTAACTGCCGCTCAACTAATCTCGCAAATAATCCTCCCTGTTCGATTAATTCTTTAAACGAACCAAACTCTACTAAACGGCCGGCTTCAATTACATAAATTCGATCGGCATTGCGAATCGTACTCAGGCGGTGGGCGATGACAACTCGCGTCACATTCAACTTATCCAAACTCTCAGTAACGATCGCCTGCGTGCGGTTATCCAAAGCACTGGTAGCTTCATCCATCAGGATAACCTTTGGTTTGACAACCATTGCGCGGGCAATTAACAATCTTTGCCGCTGTCCTCCCGAAAGATTCGTGCCGCCCTCGCTGACAACCGTGTGCATTCCCATCGGCATTTGTTCGATATCGGCTGCTAAACCGGCCATTTGCGCGGCTTCCCAAGCTTCCTCCTGCGTTACCATCGCCCCGCAGGTAATATTGTCAAACATCGAACCAGCATTAATTCTGCCGTTTTGCAGCACTACTCCTAACTGCCGCCGCACAGCTTGAACGTCGAGGCCTGCTAAATCTTGATTGTCGTAATAAACAGTGCCGCTTTGTGCTATTTCAAATCCCAATAACAGCCGAAATAATGTTGATTTACCGCTACCAGACGGCCCGACGATCGCGATAAATTCCCCCGGTTGAATATTGATGCTGACATCATCTAAAATTGGGGGCCCGTCCTCCCGGTAGCGGAAAGTCGCCCTATCGATCGTAATTTGACCTTTTAATCGGCCCGGATCGGCTTTTGTCGGGTCAGATTCCGGGATGCCCTGGACGATCGGTTTGGCTCGCTCCCACAGCGGTACAATTCCTAAAATATCAGTTAGGGTATTGCTCAAATCAGTGACGCCAGAAAGAAAAGTGCCGAAGGCGGAATTAAAAGCCAGAAAGGTTCCCATATTCAGTCCGCCTCCTCCTGTTTGAGAAGTTTCCATGAACTGAATTGCAAACCAAAACATCAGGATAGAACTTACTAATGGCAGCGCTTCGTTAAAAACAGAAACGCTGTCATCAATGCGTTTAATTCCTGTTCTTAGCTTGATTTGCTGGCTATACTTTTTCGCCCAAGCTGCAAACGCTCGCCCTTCTGCGGCAGCTACCCGCAGCTTTGATACTCCGTTAATCAGTTCTACTGTCAGCCCATTAATGTCGCCTTCTCCTGTTTCCATTTTCCGCTCTTTTGGGATTAAGAGTAAGCTCGATGTGACTGTTACTATAACCGCAATAAGAGTTAAACCAATTCCGACTAAAGCCAGCGGCAGGCTGTAAACAAACATCAGCCCCAAATTCAGCAAGGAAAATATCGCGCTCAAAAGTGTCCGCTGCGTCGCGCCGCTGAGTTGGGCGCGAATTTGATTAACTGCTAATAAGCGAGTCAGCAAGTCGCCCGAAGAATAGCTGCGAAAAAATGTCGGTTTTAATCTCAGCAATCGATCCCAAACTGCCGGCTGGAGAGTGCCGCTGGCAGCATTTTCGATCCGCAGCGTCAGGATGGTTTGGGCCATGCTAAATACAGCCCGTCCGATCGCCGCAACTAACAATACCAGCCCTAACTGCCACAGTAACAAACGATCGCTGTCAGGAATAGCATCATTGACCAAAATCGAGGTAGCTTGCGGCGTCACCATCCCCAGCAGCGTTCCCAATATCCCCAGCCCGAAAGCAACGATGATATCTTTTTCGTAGCCCTTCGTTCCGAAGCGAAACAGTTCCGCAGCGTTGTGAAGCAATAGCGGCAGGGGCCGGTAAAACATGAGAGTTTCTGACGACAACTCTTGGGCGATTGCTTTAGTTACCCGTTTGCGAGTGCGAGCGCTCGGATCGAACAAAGTATAGCGAGATCCCTTACCAGGCAACAAAGCTACTGGTCGATCGTCGGACTTTGTATAAGCCAATAGCGGGCCGCAGTTCTGCCGCCACCAATCCCCAGCCAGCAGCACGCGGCGGGTGCGAAATTGCGACGATCGCGCGATCGCCTCCATCGGATCTTTCACTCGGCTGAAATCTTCCGAACCCGCCGGGGGATTGACGGTTATACTTTGTGCCTTACCTACAGCCCCAGCAGCGATTAACAGCGGTGTTCCTTCCTCAGACAAGGCAGTTTTCCGGGGATGCAAAACCTCGGTTAAATCTCCCAAAGCTGTCTGAGTTACTTGGCGGTTTAGCTGTTCGCGTTCCTGAAAGCGCCGAAATTCCTCGGCTTTTTGCTGGGAAACCAGCAAGTTCAAGCAGCAGCAAAAATACTCGTGCAGCAAAGCTAAACTCGCGGGCAGCCAGTCGGCATTTTCCACCTCTGCTGTTGAGAAAATTTGCACCTCAACTTCCCCCGATGCCACCAGCAGCATATTCCCAGCCAGGGGAAACGCTGGGGAAGCGGAATTTAACTGCAATTCCCCGACACTCGCATCGCCCGACGAGACGCGCACCCAGACAACTGTTCCCGGCGGCGATCGCAGCATTTGACCTTTTTGCAGCGATATCTGCTGCGAGGCTGCTACAACCTCAGTTTCTGGGGCAACTTTTTCCTCCGGGGCGTGAAGCGGATCTATGCCGTAGGGAATCGCCCGTTCTCCCAAATGCTTTATCCACCCTTGCACCAGCGATCTCGTTTTGCTCTCACCAGCAGCAACTAAAGCGGCACAATCTGCGATCGCGATCGGTTCCAGTTCCGTTTCGGCGATCGCGATCGCCAGAATTCCCCACCCATCCCCCAGGGCAGCGCCGAACAAAGCCTCGCCTGCACCGACGCCGAACAGATAATGGCGGTTGCCCGCAGGCTTCTCACTTTGTATCTTGGCTGCAAAGACTGCGATCGCGCCCGACTTAACAATCCATACCTGATGCGGGTCATTCAGCAGCAGCGGTTCATTTCCTTTAATTCGGTGCAGTTTCTTAACAGGATTTAGATCGAGCATAGCTAGTAATTTGCGATTAGTAATATCAAGTCGGGCAGGGGTTTAAAGCCTTGCTTCAAAGAAAACAGTGCGATCGAATCGATCGGGTTAATCCACAGATCCTAGGAGTGATTAAAATCCCCGTCTCATAGCTAAATTCGGTTAAAACTCACATCTTGCACCCTTCTCAATAACAGGCAAGATGCCTGTTCCACAAAGAGTAAATTTTCTTGTGGAACAAGCATCTTGCCTGTTCCTAAAATGCTTATCGAGAATGGTGTAAGATGTCAGTTAAAACCGACTGAATAGCCAAATCGAACCATCATTCATTTCAGTCCTCTTCAGAGGACTTTAGCTATTAGACAGGGAATTCATTCCCTGGCGGACTGTCGGGCTGGCTACTGTATTTCTGCTGTTTATTGTTCGTTCCCAACCAAACGAGCATAAGCTCCTCCCAGCTTTTGCAACTCCTCATGAGTGCCTCTTTGAACTACTTTCCCCCCTGCCAGCATAATAATTTCATCGCAATCTCGAATCGTACTCAAACGGTGAGCAACCACAATACAAGAAGTACCGCGCCGTCTCAAATTGCGATCGATAATTAACTCTGTTTCAGCATCCAGAGCACTTGTTGCTTCATCCAGCACCAACACCGCTGGATTTCTCACTAATGCCCTGGCAATTTCCAAACGCTGCCGCTGTCCGCCGCTCATATTTGTTCCCCCTTCATTGAGTTGAGCATCGTATCCTCCCGGCATATTCAAAATAAGTTCGTGAATGGCCGCATCAATGCACGCTTGCACTAAATCTGCTTCCGGTACTGTCGGGTCCCAAAGCGTGAGATTTTCCCGAACAGTCCCGGCAAATAGAAATATCTCTTGTTCGACCATGGCCAGCGAATTTGCTAGAATAGAACGGGGAATCAAATTGCGGGGAACCCCGTCAAATAAAATTTCGCCATTCATCGGTTCGTAAAGTCCGGTAACAAGTTTGGCAATAGTAGATTTGCCAGAACCGCTGCCCCCCACTAACGCTACCCGCTGACCAGGTTTTACGGTTAAGTTCAAGTTGTCAATTAAGGGCGCTTCCAAGCGGCTGTAGCCAAAACTGACACCGCGCAATTCAATGCTTCCTTGCAGGTGAAAAGAATCTGGTGCAAGGGCGGCGTGGCCGTTTCCACTATTAAAAGAATCGCGATCTGCTTCTGGATAGATCGGGTTTTGCAGAACGTCATCAAGTCGGCTTAAATCGGCTTCTAATTCTTGCAAAGTGCCGCCAAAATTGACCAGATTATTAACAGGTTCGAGGAATTGCTGAGTGAGACTTTGATAGGCAATTAACATCCCGATACTCAAACCGCCGTTCATCACCCGCAAGCCCCCGACAACTAAGATAGCAGTTGCAGCTAATGCCGTTAAAAATGCTGGTAATATTGACAATATTTGAGTGGGCAAAGCCAATTCTTGCTGGGCGTTGCTCATTTTGGCATAGTACCCGGCAAACTTAGAAAATAAATCGAATTCTAAACCGCTAGCTTTGACAGTTTCAATAGATTGAATGCCTGCGATTGCAGCACCGCCAACCTTACCTGTTTCCTGAGCTAATCTGGTGTTAGCATCGACGCGGCTGCGGGATAAAGATTGCAGTGCCAAAAAGTTTAAGGCGGCAAAAACAGTCGCAACACTGGTCAATACCCAGTCGTACATCACCATAATTATCGCATAGAAAACCATCATCACCGCGTCGATCGCAGTTGCAGCCAGTTTCCCCGATAAAATTTCAGCAACCTTGTCATTAACTTGGCAGCGGCTGCTAATTTCACCTGCAAACCGCTGCGCGTAAAATCCCACAGGCAAGCGCAAAGTATGCCAGAGAAACTGTCCAGACATCGAAATCGCAAGCTTGTTTGCCAGCCGCCGCAAATAGAAAAGCCGCATCCGCGCTAGCAGCCCTTGAATAGCAGCGGCAAACAGCATTCCCAATATTAAAGGTCGCAGCCACTCGTGACGGTTTTCGACCAAAATTTCATCTACAAAAATTTGGGTAAATGCCGCGCCAGCCAAACGTGGAACAGTGAGTAATAAACCAGCAATTAAACAAAATGCGATCGCCCAGCGGGAACTTTGCAATCGGGAATCTAAAGCACTCGCAATACTCGGTTTTTTTCCGCCCTTTTTAAACTCCGGCCCAGGTTCAAAAGTCAAAACAACGCCAGTATAAGCAGACTTAAATTCTTCTAGGGAAACAGTCCTCGGCCCCGATGCGGGGTCGTTGAGGTAAACGCGCTTTTTCTTCATCCCCTCAACCACCAAAAAGTGATTGAAGTTCCAAAAAAT
The DNA here is from genome assembly GCF_036705715.1 of Microcoleus sp. AT3-D2. Lineage (NCBI taxonomy): Bacteria > Bacillati > Cyanobacteriota > Cyanophyceae > Oscillatoriales > Microcoleaceae > Microcoleus > Microcoleus sp. AT3-D2. The sequence continues at coordinate 174,015 of NZ_JAUBVE010000002.1, forward strand.
AATAAAAGGCGGCGGTACAGTTTTCAACTCTTCAACAGTTTTTTTAAACCCTTTAGCATCTAAGCCGTAAATTCTGGCTGCTTTAAGGATATTAGAAGCTTTACTGCCATCGCGAGAAACGCCGCACTCGCTCCGCAATTGAGCTAAAGGTACCGGGTGTTCCCAGTAACTCAAAATAATTCCTAAAGCAGCAGCACCGCATTCTACTGCTTCCATCTGCAGCAGTGTGGGAGTACGAACTCGCCTTAATTTGCGCGGCGTAAAAAACTTGTCAATCCAGGGAATTTTCATCGGCTATTAATGGGTAAAATGACTGAGGAATGCTGACTAATACTTTCGTTAACTCTCGTTCCCAGGCTCTGCCTGGGAACGCATGGTGCGAGGCAGAGCCTCTTGATCGGCATTCCTAGGCAGAGCCTGGGAACGAGAAAGCGAGCGTGACCGCTGTCAACTGTCAACTGTCAACTGTTAATAGACCTCTTGCAAAAAAAATCTATGTTATAATTAGAGGTTTTGAATTTTAGACCTGAAAGCTAACTCATAATTGTA
>NZ_JAUBVE010000096.1:0-4563 GCF_036705715.1 Microcoleus sp. AT3-D2
TACTTTTGTTACCTCTGTGGAAAAAATCCTGAAAGAATTTGGAGAAAACTATGTAATTAATTTTGTCTAGCTACTTAGTATATCAGCAGATTCATTTTCTCGCCCTATCGCCCTTTTTGTCTCTGCAGTATCCTTTGCGCTTGTTTTTGTTTTCGAGCCACTAGGCTGTCTGTTGGGATCTGGCTTTAGAGAAGGTGTCGTTCTGTCTGGGTTTGGAACAGAAGGAGAACCATCGCTGTTCCCAGAAGTCATCTGAAGGACTTGACCTACAAGACTGAGAATATCTCTGGCACTAGCTGCCGTCATATTGCCAGCCGCTATCAATGCTGCTGCCTGTGCGGGCGCTGCTATTAAAGCACTGCCACCACTACCTCCAATAGTCAGTCCGATTAACAAAATTCCTAGTATTCCTGCTAGAAAAGTTAATCCGTTGGCAACGGCTCTTCCTAGCTGAAAACTCAGATTATTCCGGTAATATGCCTCAATTTCCGCATGGGATTTTGCTCCTGGTGGGTACAAGAGGTCAGCTACATCCTTGAGGATACCGACGCCATTTATGAGAGAGTGGTAAATGAATCCTTTGAGAAAATCTATGACAGCACGTTTTCCCTGTGCCATTACCCTACGAAATTCGCGAAGAAATTTCTGTATTTTGTCCTGATTTGGTGAGCTACCACCACCAGGCCCAGCAACCCAATTATCTGGAAAATTCTCTACTTCTCGTGGAGGAGTAACAGTACGACGCGGTGGTGTCCAAATATCATCACTCGGCTTCGGAGGCTTCTGTAAATCGATTGGCACCTGTTTTTTCGGCGCCTTAGTCAACCGCGGCGCATCCCCAAATGAAGGCACATCATTAACCTGCGGTGTTGTTTTCTTCGGGTCAAATGCTCCCCTTTTTGATTCAGATTCACCCGGCGCATACTTGCCATCTTTCCAACTAGACTTCGACCAGCTTTCACTCCAATTATTGCGACCATCATCCCATACTGTCCCGCTCCGAGTCCAACTCCAACTGCTGCCATTACTCGTCGAAACACCTCCTTTTGTTCCCGATTCTGAATCGTAACCGCTCAGGGTTTCACTCCAACTGTAACCTCCTTTAAAGTAATTTCTGCTGTAACTCGAACTCCATGTAGAATACTTGGAAATTGAGCTAACTAAACCCTTACTATCGTAAGTGCTTTCGCTCGACCATTTCTCGTAAGTCGAACCGCCATTCTCAGTTTTTCGACCATCTTTATAAGTGGTAACTGTCTGTGAATTCCGAGTCCGGTAGGTATCGCTACTGTTAGATGAATTGGAATTACTGCCTTCGGTGCTACTGTTACTTTTAGTAGCGGTTATTGTCGATTCGTCGCTATTGCTTTGAGTTGTATAAGTATCAGCCTTATACTCGCTCTCCCACTGAGCATTATTTTCTGAATAATTTTCCTGCTGGTTTTTAGAACTAACTTTTCCCGAACTGTTGCTGCTCGAAGAATTTGACTTACTGACAGAATAAGTATCCCGATTGTGGCTGCTAGTTGACGGCCCATTTTTGTAGTTTTGGGTGTCATTACCTTGAGTGACAGAATAATTGTTATTGCGGTTGTTTTGCCAATATGCTGGGCCGTTGCTGCTGTTGGTTTGTTGGGATTGATTGACAGTGTAAGTGTCTCTGTTGCTGGTATTTTTTGACTTACCGTCGTCGTAACTGCTGTTACTATTACTGTTCCCTTCCGAATAAACATCGCGGGTGTTGCTGTTGACGGCTTTGCCGTTAATTGTAGAGTTGTCCCAGGTTGAGTTAATTACAGAATAGTTGTCGCCACTGTTATTAGTTTTGGAGAAACCGCTGGTGTTGCTGCTTTGAGAATCAGATTTGGTAACTGTCGTTTCTTCGCCACTATGAGTGTTGTTGGAACTGCTACCGTTACTGCTATTCGTCCAATCGGCTTTGCCTTGAACTTGAGTTGAACTGTTGCTGAGAGAACTGCCGGTGCTGCTAGTATTGCGAGTATTTGAAGTTGATTTTGACCCCCAATCGTCTTGGCGCTTGCCGTTATTCATTGCATACCCCGTGCCGTATTTGCTGTCGGATTGGGAGAAGCTGTTTCGGTAGCTCTCGGCAGTGGTATTTGTAGTTTGTGAAGGAGTGGTATAATTGGTAGAACTGCGAGATTTTTGATTGGATGAGCTTTGGTCGGCGCGAGTGCCTTCGTATTTAACTCGGCTGTATTTTTGCTGCGATTGATTTTTGTTTTCGACTGAGTTTTGGGAAAAGTTTTTGCTGGTGTAGGTAGCAGCATTTGTGCTGGAATCACTTATAGATTCGTTAAAAGAGTTGCCCTTGGTGTTGGTTTTGACGGTGCTTTTATCCCAGCTTGATTCTGTGTTTGAGAAGTTGCTATTGGTTTGAGAGTTAGTGCTGTTTGTACCGTTATAGTTGCTGGTACTGGTGGTTCTGTATGGCGCTAATTCTGTGGTATAGGAGCTGGTGCCTTGGTTGTAGTCTCCGGTTGAGGTACTGGTAGTCTTTGGTGTGCCTGGGGCGTTGGTTGCGGTGGCTCTTTCTGAGGGTTTGGCTGTACTATTATTCGGAGAGTTACTGACATTTGCATCGGCATCAATCAGCGATTTAGTCAATTGTTTGACGGCTGCCAATACTGGAATTGTGGGGATTGTTTCTGTGGCGGTGGCTATTGCTAATTCGCGGTTTAATATTCCGTATCCTGTCCTTTCGTCCCATGAGGGTACGTCGATGTCTGTTGCTGTTTTTAGGAGGATGTTTTTGATTTGTTGGCGGTTCAGGGATGGGTTGGCTGCCCACATTTGGGAGATGGTTTTTGTAACGAAAGCAGCAGCGATTGATGTGCCTTGTTTTGTTTCGGTTGTTGATGGTTCTGCTGTTTGTGTAAGGCTTGTTGGTGCTAGGATATCTAAACCGCCTCCGTAGCTGGAATAGGCGGCTCGATTGTTGTTGTCGGATGCGCCGACTGTGATGATGTTGTCGAATTCGGTTGAGGCTTGTCCGAGGGATGATGCGAGATCCCCTTCGTTACCGGCCGCTGCTACAATCAGTATGTTGTTGTCATGGGCGTATTTAAGTGCTGATTTTTCTTCTGCTGTCAGTTGGTAGCGTGTGGTTTGCGTGCCGTCGGGATTGATTTGGGTTAAGTCGAAGCTGAGGTTGACGACGGCGTTGGGTTGTTTTGAAGCTTTTGCGGTGTCTACAAATTCTATCAGGGATTGATGCCAGTTGCCGCTGCCGATCGCTCGTCCCAACCAAATCGGAGTCGATTTTTTGGTGTCGCTTTGATTGTTGGAGTGGCTGATAATTTCTAAAATTGTGTCGCCGTGTTGGTTTGCTTGGTTTGGTTGGAGTAGGGGATTGTTGTCGCCCTCGATTAAGTCTTTGCCGAGGAAGATTTGGCTGTAGTTGATGTTGGGATTGTTGGTTGTGAAGCCGGTGTCGATGATGCCGATTAATGGTTGGTTTTGTTGGGGGAGGTTGGGGGTTATTTCTAGTTTGGTTTTTGTGTCGGTGATTGCGTATTCGTTGATGGTTGTTTCGGAGTCGCTGTCAGTTGCAGTTGCGATTTCGGAGTCAGCGATGATATGAAGTGAATTGTCTGGCTGATTGTTTTCCTCGGATGGTATTTCGGGAGTAATGGCGATGTTTTCGGAGTCGAAGTCGGGGTTTACATATTCATCAATGGTTGTTGGTGGCTGATTGTCACTGCCGGCGGTGATATTTTCCGATTGTTGTGAGTGATGATTTTCAGTGACGGCAATTTCGGGAATAATAGTTTGGGCGTCGGTAACTATATATTCTGATGCGGATGGTTGATGATTTTGACTGGATTCTGTTTCGGGAATGTTAGGGAATTGTTGGGCTAATATGCTGTTGAGGCTTTCCCACAGTTGGGAAATTTCTTCCGGAGAAATTAGCGGGAAATTTTCAGGAGTTTGGCTGGCTATTTCGGGGGTATCGATAAGAGTTGGGGAGATGTTTTCAATTTCCCCAGTGAGAATGTCTGTGGATTCTGCGGGTATTGCCGATATTTCTGGTTTGTCGGGTTGGAAAAAGACGGGTGTTTCGATTTTGTCACCTGTGATGAAGTCGATTGAGTTGACAACTGCGATCGCTGGTTGAGTGTTTTCTGAGATAATTGAGATGATATTTTCGGAAATTGTGGGGTTTTCGGTTTCTCCCGCTGGGGAATTTTCCGTTTTTGTCTCAGCAGAATTCGGATCGGAATTGGGATTTTCGGAAATTGTCGGATTTTCAGTTTCTACTGCGGGAGAATCTGTTTTTGTCTCAGCAGGATTTGGCTCAGAATTGGGATTTTCAGAAATTGTCGGATTTTCAGTTTCTGTGGCAGAGGAGTTTTCCGTTTTTGTCTCAGCAGAATTTGGATCAGAATTGGGATTTTCGGAAATTGTGGGGTTTTCGGTTTCTCCCGCTGAGGAATTTTCCGTTTTTGTCTCAACAGGATTTGGATCAGAATTGGGAATTTCAGAAACAGTCGGATTTTCAGTTTCTGTGGCAGAGGAATTTTCCGTTTTTATCTCAGCAGA
>NZ_JAUBVE010000096.1:4663-21993 GCF_036705715.1 Microcoleus sp. AT3-D2
CGGAAATTGTCGGATTTTCAGTTTCTACTGTGGGAGAATCTGTTTTTGGATCAGCAGGATTTGGCTCAGAATTGGGAATTTCAGAAACAGTCGGATTTTCAGTTTCTGTGGCAGAGGAATTTTCCGTTTTTATCTCAGCAGAATTCGGATCGGAATTGGGATTTTCGGAAATTGTCGGATTTTCAGTTTCTACTGTGGGAGAATCTGTTTTTGGATCAGCAGGATTTGGCTCAGAATTGGGATTTTCGGAAACAGTCGGATTTTTGGTTTCTACTGCGGGAGAATCTGTTTTTGTCTCAGCAGAATTTGGCTCAGAATTGGGAATTTCAGAAACAGTCGGATTTTTGGTTTCTACTGCGGGAGAATCTGTTTTTGGATCAGCAGGATTTGGATCAGAATTGGGATTTTCGGAAATTGTCGGGTTTTCAGTTTCTGTCGCAGAGGAGTTTTCCGTTTTTATCTCAACAGGATTCGGATCGGAATTGGGATTTTCGGAAACAGTCGGATTTTCAGTTTCTACTGCGGGAGAATCTGTTTTTGGATCAGCAGAATTCGGATCGGAATTGGGATTTTCGGAAACAGTCGGATTTTCAGTTTCTGTCGCAGAGGAGTTTTCCGTTTTTATCTCAGCAGAATTTGGATCGGAATTGGGATTTTCGGAAACAGTCGGATTTTTGGTTTCTACTGCGGGAGAATCTGTTTTTGTCTCAGCAGAATTTGGATCGGAATTGGGATTTTCGGAAATTGTCGGATTTTCAGTTTCTGTCGCAGAGGAATTTTCCGTTTTTATCTCAGCAGAATTTGGATCAGAATTGGGATTTTCGGAAATTGTCGGATTTTCAGTTTCTGTCGCTGGAGAATTTTCTGGTTTTGTTTCAACAGGATTTGTTGCAGAAGTAGTATCTGCTTTTTTGTCTTCTAATTTAGTCTCAGTTTTTGGCGCAGCGCCAGCTATCAATTCTTTGCCTTTTTCTGATGTACGCCAATCGGAGTTTTTGGCAATTACATCATCCATTGAAATGACTTTAGGGGTTGCACCTTTGAGCGAAAATATGATATCATTGTAATCAGCATCGCTCCCTTCGCCTATTCCCATATCTTCCATGACAAATATACTGCCACCATTCACAACACCGGCAATTTGTCCTGGTTGAAAAGCATCGCTGGAATTAGCTGTCGCCATTGAGAATAAGGGCTTTTTGTCGCCGCCAATCGCTGGATTATTGTACGCTTCTTGTATTGTGCCGTTGGGAACTACGATGATACCAATTTCATCTCCTGGTGTCATTGCAAAGGTTTTGATTCCTCGGTATTCCCCGATATTGAAGTTGTTTTCTCCCTCGAAGCTAGAGAATTTCGCTGCTTCTGTACTGTCAGAAATGGCGATATAACCGAGTGAGGAGTTGCTTAAAGCGCGTCTGGCTGCTTCTTTGATAAATGCTTCGGAATCGGGAACAAATTCTTGCATTCCTGTGAGGCTGATAATTGCTAGTTCTCCTTGATACCAGCCTCCGTCTGATAGGTAATCGAACACAATTTTACCTGTTTCGTCTGCTTGGAAAATGCCGGAGTCGAAAGAAATGTTATTTTGAGTTGCTGGTTTGGCTGTATCGCCTGTGATTTCGTCGGTTTGAGTTGTAGATGTTTGCGTTTTTTCAGGAATGCTGTTGGTTGTTGGTGTTGAATCTTGGTTGAGGATGAAGGCGTCTATCTCTGCTTGTTGGGGAGATATTTCTGGGCTTTTATCGAGGATTTGGTTGTTTGATTGTAATAGTTCAACGCTGGGGTTTGTGGAGGATGTTTCGTTAACTGTTAGGAGAGTTTTCGGGGGAAGAGAGTAATTATTGGTAGAATTTTCTAGTTGCAATTCTTCTGGAATGTCGGGAATGAGGGAAATATTGGCAGTTAGTTTTGGGGTAGATGCTTCGATTGGTGACATGATTTAAAGTTATGTTTCTTGATGATGAAAGTGACTAAAATTATGCAGAATCTGAGGATGTTAATCTTGAAAATTTCGCAAGCAAAGCGAGTCCAGACGATGCTGGGATTTTGTTTTTTTTATTGAGGACGCAAGCTGCGATATCGACAGGTGGAAACCTGCCAATGCGACTGAAAAAATTTTGATGCGATCGCAATAAGTTGATTTTTTTATTGCTACCGATACATTTGAGAATATCAGTAACTTTTATCGATCGCAAGCGGTTTTCACCATCTTGAAGTAAATTTTATGGAAGCTTTAACTTACTTCCGTACCCTGAAGTGTCACGCTACGAATTGTGGGCTTTTGACAACTTTGGATTGGCGATCGCCAAACTATTTTTTTCGTGCGTCGTATAAAAAGTTACTTAATTTGTTAGCAAAAATACGAAAAAACCGATCGCAACAACAGTAAAGGCTTTGGAAACTAGGTTGTACAGTCCTGGACGCACTATATGTAGTGTGGTGCGATTCCTAATAATTACTAACGACCAATGACTGATGACTTCGCCTAAGTGAAGCCTAATATATGCCAAAATACGGACGAAATGTGCTATCTGTAGAAGACGAAAGCAGCCTTGACGAAATTTAAAGTCCCATGTTGAATGCGAACGGGAGCATATTGGCAGACAATCGATCGAGCGCGTCGCAGTGGGCCGGGGAAGCTTTAGGGCTTCCCGAAGTCCAAGTACAAGCGCGTTTGCGTGGAAATCACCTGCACATTTTGTGCGAAGCAGCGCAGTGTCCGTCTCAAGAATTGGTGACGGCGAGATTCACCAACGCCCTCGAACACACTGATTTAACGCGACTGCTGCCCGATCGACCTAAAATTTACCAGTTGTTTCTGTGCGGCCGCAAAATCGGTTCCCGACAAAATGACTGGACAGTCCGGCTCGATTGCAGCAGTCCCAAGCGACAGCAACAGCCACAGCAACCGGAACCAAAAGTTGCCGAAGTGCCGCCAGCGAGTCCCCCCGACGAACCGCCCGGAAGCCGTAAAAGAGGCGGATTTTTCGGCAAATTTAAGAATGACAACCAGAAACTCAAACAGACACCAAAACCGGTAGAAACAGCAGCCCACCCGCCACAAGTACGGGAAGAACTGGATTTTGACGCCGAAAGTCTGCCGATTGCCTCCCGCATTCAATACCCAGAAGCTTTTGAAACTTCCCCCGTGACGATCGACACTTCGGCTGCTGCGACGCGGGAAGCTTTTAATTCTTCCGCCGTTCCCCCGCAGCAGAAAGCGAACCGTGGCGCGGTGGCTTTGATTCAATCCCCCGAAGCTGACTCAGGCGAGGGCGCTCGCGATGGAACATTAACGGTTTCGCCGGAAACGTTGGCGCGCCGGGGCTATCCAGATGCGATCGCCAGCTATCTCAGCGAAATCCTCGGGCCGATGGGAGTTTCGGTGAAAGTCAGCATTCGCGAAAAAGAACTCAAAAGCAACCGAGAAACCCTGCCGGTGAATGGGCCGGAAAATATCAAGCCCAAAGAACGCCGACTGCTGGTGCTGTGCGAGTCAGCTTACAGCCCCGACCCCTCCTTGCTGGCAGAACCCATCGCCGGCAGGCTGCGGAAACTGCAACTAGAGGATTTCCGGGAAGCCGTGATCGCCAGCCAAGTCAGCGGCGAAGCGAAACCGGACTGGCTGCTGCGGGTGGATTTGACTTCGCCCGACAAAATTCTCAAGGAATGGGCCAGGTGGGGAGACGTACAGTCGATCGCCAAACTGCTAAATCAACACTTGGCGGCATCGAGAGTCGAAGTGCGGGCTACCCTCAAAGAAGCAACCCTCCACCTGTTTTGCAGCAAAACTGCCAAAAAAGGACAAAAGCCTAAACGGCAAGAATACCCCGACAAGCAGCAAACCACCGACGCGATCGCCCCTTTGTTAGCCTCCTTCGCGCCCCAAGGCATCCGCGCAGCTACTATCTACGGCGTAGAACCAGCCAAGGACTCTCAGGCGGCGCCGGAGTCGCCGGTGTGGATAGACTGGGTGGACTTGCCTGCAGCCCACCACCCCGACTTGGCTGCAAACGCTAGAACGCTGGCGATCGAGGGCGACCAATTGGCTTTGACTTTTTTATTGAACAGGTTGCTCAACCCCAATCTCAGGCGCAAGCTGGAAACAGGAGGGATTCGGGCTGTCGTGCTGCAAAAAGCCGACGTGCTGCACGTCATGACAGAATCTCTGACTTGCCCTTCTCAGTCGAAGATAGGCCCGCCGGTGGCTAAATTCTTGCGACAGTTACAAATTCCGGGAGTGGCAGGGGTGCGAGTCTACGGACGGCGCGCAGGCCAGAAACTGCCCCTGTGGCGCTACGCAATCGACCTCAGAACGGCGGTTGACGAAGAATCAGCGACGGCACCCGCACCGGCTCCCTCCCAAGGGGCTGTCTTGGAAAAGGAACCGGTGCCGGAGTTTGCGCCGGCGGAGGATGGGAGTTTTTCGGGTTTGGGCGACAATTTGGTGTTCGATGCTCCGGTGCCCAATTCCTGGCGGCCCCGCTTCAAAATCAGACTCCCCGGATACAATCTGGGCGAGCAGTTAGTTCAAGCTGCGGTGCAACCGCTTGTCGCTTCGGGTTTTTTTGTTCCCAACGATGGTTTGTCAACAAATGCTGCTGCGCCGGGGGGCGTGAGAGCCGATCGCGCGGCGCGAATGGCTTTGATTTGGGCGATCGCCGGCTGTCTGCTGACTTTCAATACCGATTGGCTCCTCGGTCAATTTCTGCAATCTGCGACGGTCAATCAAGCTCCTAACGCCTCCGAAGTTTGCAGGGGGCCAAATTGTCAAAATTCATCCCCCAAGGCTGTGGGCGACGTTACAGCCAGACTGCCGAAGGAAACCGCGAACCCAGTTCCCCCTTCTGGGGAGGTGAATTTGCCTCAAATTCCGTTGCAGCCGTCGCCAGAAGCCAACCAGCAAGAGGCTTTCAATGGCTCTGGGTTTACGAAACCGGGAAATACTAGCGTTCCTGTAGCTGATGTTTCTGCTCCTCCGGTGTTCCCAACTTTGAGGAGCGAGCAGCTTGACGACCAGATAGCCCGCTATCAAGCGTACATCCATCTGCACAAAAAACCGCCGGATATTTTAATTGTCGGTAGTTCGAGGGCGCTGCGGGGCATCGACCCGGCGGTTTTGGAAACCGCTTTGGCAGCTTCGGGGTATCCGGGGCTGAGGGCTTATAATTTTGGGGTTAATGGAGCTACTCTCCAAGTTGTAGATTCGATCATCCGCCGGATTTTACCGCCGCAACAACTGCCGAAATTGCTGGTGTTGGCTGACGGGGCGAGGGCTCTCAACAGCGGGCGGCCGGATTTGACTTTTAGTGCGATCGCTTCTTCGGAAGGTTACAGGCAATTGAGCAGGGGTAGTTTTCTGATCCCCACCAATCAATTAGAATCCGAAACATCGAAAGAAAGCGCCAACAATCCGGTGGCGACTGCGACTGAATTGGTGAACAATTTGGGACAAGCTCAAGCTAATGTTCAGCAAGTGGTGAGTCAAAAGTTGGTGGAGGGTTCTGCAACTTACAAAAAGCGCGATCGACTTAAAGGGTTTTTGCGATCGATCGCCAATCCCTCATCAGCCCCTGTTGCAACCGACAGCCCCCAAACCGCAGCCTTGGGTGAACAAACAACTGAAAACGTTCAGCCAACCGCTGCGAGTAAACCAGTCAGCGAGTATCAACCAAATGGCTTTTTGCCGATCAATATACGCTTCAATTCCGAGACTTACTTTCAGAAGCACCCGAAAGTATCTGGTTATTACGACTCCGACTATCAAAATTTTAAATTGGTAGGCGAACAAGCTCTAGCACTCAAAAATCTGATCGAATTTACCAAAGTTCGCAACATTAATCTGGTGTTTGTTAATATGCCTCTGACTGAAGATTATTTAGACCCGGTGCGGACAGGTTACGAACAAGAATTCCGGCAATATATGCAAGAATTAGCAGCTCAAAGCGGACTAATTTTCCTAGATAAGAGTTTATTGTGGCCCCAGGCGCGGGAATCTTTTTCCGACCCCAGCCACCTCAACCGTTACGGTGCTGTGGCAGTTTCTAAGCGGTTGGCTCAAGATCCCATGATTCCTTGGCCTGCTAAACAATAGTTTTGACTTTTGAGTTGTGAGTTATTTTAGAAGTTAAATGAACCCAGCGTTGCGAGTGCTCGGCGACGCTCTCAAAACTATTCTTTCCTGCGGCTGGATACTGAAAATGAAAAAATTGATATTTCCTGAAAATAGCAAAAATCAACAGATCAAAAGTCCCAGAAAAAATTGGCCTTTGATATTTTTTATATTATCTTTAGCATTTTTCTGTTTCAGTTTGTATAAAGGTTTCTTTTTACCATTAGCTTTATCCTCTGGGCCGCCCAGCAACGAACAAAGTAGCGAACAGCAAACTCTGGCACCCTTTGAAGAGGTTGTCAAAGATGCGAAAAAGTTAGAGGGATTATTTACTCTTTACCGTAATCAAGCAACTGATAAAGTATATCTGGAAATTACACCGGAACAACTCAACAAAAAGTTCCTGTGCTTTGTGACATTGGCATCGGGTTTGGGGGAAGCGGGCATTTTGAGCGGATTGCCGATCGGCGATTTCTTGTTTCAACTGCGCCGCGTCCAAAATAACGTGCAGTTTGTGATACCAAATATAAATTTTCGCACCAGTCCGGGCGACCCGCAAGCCGGTTCGGTAGCACGGGGATTTAGCGAGTCTATTCTCTATTCTTTGCCACTCAAAAGCATTCATCCGCAAAGACAAACTCTGCTGATCGATTTAGGCGATTTGCTGATGAGCGAAAAACGCGATTTACCAGGGGTAAAAGCGATTTTGCCGATGCTTTTGGGCGCTTCTTACTCGATCGATGCAGACACGTCTTCTTTTAAAGATGTTAAAGCGTTTCCACTGAATGTGGAGATTGCTTCTGTCTATGGTTTTTCTAGCGATAACGACAGCGCGGTTAACTATTTACCTTCGGTTCCTGACAGTCGGGCTTTTAACCTCCGCATTCACTACAGTTTCTCGGAAGTGCCGCTAAATAACGGCTACCGCCCCAGACTGGCGGACGAGCGAGTAGGCTATTTTCTCACAGCATATAAGGACTTTTCTGACAAGAGCAGCCGGGAGCCTTTTGTGCGCTATATAAATCGCTGGCATTTGCAAAAGCAAATCCCGACAGTGCCAATGTCGCCTCCGGTACAGCCGATCGTCTTTTGGATTGAAAATAATGTGCCTCCCGAATACCGAAACGCAATCCGCGAGGGCGTTTTGGAGTGGAACAAAGCTTTTGAAAAGGCAGGTTTTACTGAGGCAATTCAGGTCAAACAAATGCCAGACAATGCTAAATGGGACCCGGCTGACGTTCGCTACAATACTATCCGCTGGTCGAGTTCTTTTGAGCCTCAGTTTGCCGGCATCGGGCCATCTCGCACTAACCCGCTGACGGGGGAAATTTTGGATGCTGACATTCTGTTGGATGCTAATGTTGTCCGGGAAATCAAACAGGGCTATCGGTCTTTGGTGGAACAAAATCGATCGCTATCTAAGAGTTTTCAAGGGCGAAACGGTTCTAATACTAATCCCTGTCAGTTTGGGATGTATTCTCGCTATTTGAATGTGCTAGAAAATGGGGATTTAGGAAAAAGCAGCGGGGAAAATGCTCAAGGTGGAATGGCTGATGATTTGCCGACTTTGGTAGAAAGATATCAAGAGCAAAAGCGAGATCCTTTATCGCGGTTGATGTCGAGTTCGGATATGTGTTTTGGGTTGGAATCGAGCCACCAGTTTGCGATGGGGGCAATGTCGATGGAGCTCTTGGAAAAGGCAGCGCCTAGCAGTGGGACGATTGACAATTATGTTAATGAATATATCCGATATTTGACAGCCCACGAAGTCGGTCACACTCTCGGTTTGAGGCACAATTTTCACGGGAGTACAATGCTGCCACCTGAAGAGTTGAACAATACTCAGGTAACTCGCACCCAAGGTTTGGTAGCGTCGGTTATGGATTATGTGCCGATTAATTTGGCACCGCAGGGAACTGTGCAGGGCGACTATTATCCGACGATTGTAGGGCCTTATGACGATTGGGCGATCGAGTATGGTTACAAGGTGATTGGTGGCGCAAACCCGAACAGCGACTTACCAGCGCTGCAACAAATTGCCAGTCGCGGTGCCCAACAGCAATTAGCTTACGCGCCGGATGAGGATTCTGTGGATATTCTCGATCCGGCTGCGAATACTTTCGATCTCAGCGCCAACATGCTGAGGTATTCGCAATGGCAATTGGATAATGCTAGGGCGATGTGGAAGCGTTTGGAAAAGCGAATTCCGGTTGGGGGAGATGGTTATAACGAACTGCGGGTGATGTTTGATTCGGTGTTCGGGTATTATCTCAACCAGGTGATGAATGCTACTTTGTACGTCGGGGGACAGTCGTTTAACCGGATTCGCCCGGGAGATACTAATGCGAAGTTGCCGTTTGTGCCGATCGAACTTTCTCAGCAGCGAGAAGCTTTAGCAACCCTTGAAAAGTACGTTTTTGCACCGGATGCGTTTAGTTTTGCGCCGGAATTGCTCAACAAATTGGCGCCGTCGCGCTGGGAACACTGGGGAAGTCCGGCTTTGGTGTTTCCTCTAGATTACCCGATCGGCGATCGAATTACTTTTTTGCAGCGGTTTGTATTGCGGGTTTTGCTATCTCCGATGCGCTTGGCGAGACTGCGGGATGCCGAGTTAAAATCAGCGCCGGAAACTGCTTTGAGGTTGCCGGAAGTGTTGAATACTGTGCAAAAGGATATCTGGCAAGAGGTTTTGCAGCCGGAAAAGAAGATGCAAATTCCAACTTTTCGGCGTTCTTTGCAGCGGGAACATTTAGCAATTTTGATCGGAATGGTGCTGCGAAAAACGAGTGTTCCAGAGGATGCGCGGAGTTTGGCTTGGTACGAGTTGCGGCAGTTGCGAGAGGGTTTGAGCAAGAGTATTCGGAATTTGGATCGGAATGCTGATGCTTATACGCGGGCTCATTTGGAGGAAACGCGCGATCGAATTTCTAAGGTTTTGAATTCGCAAATTCAGTCGAATTAATTTTGGCGTTTAGAAACCGGGTTTTTGAGGAAGATATTTCGTTGCCGCCGGCAGATTTGGTCAAAAACCCGGTTTCTTAAAATCTCAGTCAAGTTAAAATAATAGCGACCGCCCATCAATTGACAAAACCTCCGTTATCTCTGACTTTAACCAAGGGGACGGTGGATTGCTATCGTAATCGCTCAAATAATTGTATCCCAATTGCTCGTACAGTTCGTCAACTAACCATTGCAAATCTAATAATTTGCAAACACTAAGCTTGTGTCATCGCAACGATTTGAGCGGTGGTTAATACCAACTGAGGAAAAGTTGGAGAAACAATAATGGTTTCTCCTTGATATCGCTGTGCCTGATATTCACCATCGATTAAGCGGTTGATGGTCACTGTAGACTGTTTTGGAGAACCGATATACTGAACGCCTCCCAACCCTGCATAATCAACGATCCAATACTCCAGGATTCCTAAAGTTTCATACTCATTCAATTTGATGCGGTAATCATCCCGCCAATTCGTACTGACAACTTCTATCACCAAGGGAGGTGGAATATAGGCAGCAGCAGAGGCAGAACTTTGACGCATTCTGACCCATTCTTCCTTGGCAAACACCACAATGTCGGCTTTACGACTCGATTCACTTTCGCCCGGGGCAGCGTTCAATCTGACTTGTTTACTTTGTCGAGGAACGTAGGGAAGGTTCAAGGATTGGCAATGATCTACCAAGAGACGACATAAACCATCGACGACATCCTCATGTTTGGCTGTGGGTTCACTCAAGGGCATGGCAACTCCATTGACTAGCTCGAATGACCTACCGGAGTCGTCATCCCAGTTGAGAAATTCCTCGAAGGAAAGGGTTTTTTGGGCGATCGCAACCATTGATATTAACCTTTTGCGTAGGTTGGCTCTCTGTTGTCTGTTTCTAGCTTAACGTGAGGTAGAGAGATAGATCGCTGCTCTTGTAGGGTGCGTTAACGAAGTATACCGTAAACTTTGACACCTCTTCTCGGTTTTACTGCCTGCGTCCTGGTTTGCAATCTACGAAACCTAATGCTTCTGTGTCGAGAAAACTGGCGATCGAAATGGCGATCGAAATGGCGATCGGATATTCAATTTCCGCAGCACGCGCGATCGGAGCCGCTTGAATGCGTTCTGGCAAGCGTCTCAAAATAACTTCGGCATCAGCAGGAGAAAGTTGTTCTTGAAGTTTGGCTTGCATGGCATTCACCTTTGAGTTGGAATTTGATAGATACATTCAAGTCACTACCCAACTCAGATTTAGCGGTCTAACGTTGCCCATCACCCGCCGCTAGTAACCGCTGTAAATAACCGATCAATTCTCGGCGGTCGGTGTACATGGGCATTGTTATACGGCGCGCCTCCGCTACGAATGCTTTTCAGGGTAAAAGATAAATAGTGTACAACCTATGTTCGATTGGGGAATGTGACTGGAACCGATTGGATGATGAATAAATGTTCCTGCTGGATAATCACGAGTACCATCATTAAAAACGCCACTCATCACCAAAACTTCTTCTGAATTATCTTGATGGAAGTCAACGCCTTCCCACTGAGCACCAGGTTCAATTTTAACCATAACTGCCTGTGCGCCATTCTCACCTTGCCATAACTGACGCGCACTAATCCCACTGAAAATTGCTTGAACAGGGCTATCTTGTCCGTTCGACCATACGATTGTGCTCATTGAGATATTCTCCTTTAGTGCATAACTGAAGCTTAAACTGCTAGAATCTATTTGTCAAAATGAACTTATCGAAGTTTCAATTCATTTTTACTGATATATGGAATTTCGCCATCTGCAAACCTTTCAATCTATCGCGCATGAAGGCAGCTTTCTGAAAGCGGCTGAGAAACTTCAGTACGCACAATCCACGATTACACTACATATTCAGCAGCTAGAAGCAGAGCTAGGAGTAAAACTTTTCTCTCGTCGCGGTAAACGTACAGAACTAACTGTTGCTGGCAGAACCCTTATAGATCATGCCGATCAGTTGCTACATCGTGCAGCCAACTTACAGCAAACTATGACCGATCTGGTTGCTGGCGAAGCTGGACATTTACGAATTGCTTCGATAGAACCCGTTGCCAGTATTTATCTGCCTGTCATCTTGGTGCAGTTTTGCCATAAGCATCCTAAAGTGAGGCTGACGCTCGAAGTGGGTGTGACTCAATTGATTAGTCAGCGCGTCGCTGCTGGATTGATTGATTTAGCGATTTGCTCACCACCCAGCGCAAATCTAGAATTAACCTTTGAGTTGCTATTTCACGATTCGATCGCACTGCTGATTCCAGACACCCACCCACTCGCTACATTAGATGAAATTTCGGTATCCTCATTAGGCAAAGAGCGTCTGATCTTGACTGAGGAGCATTGTCCATATCGCAACATTCTTGAGAAGGCATTACTTTCTGAAGGCGTTAATCCCTTCTCAGGTATTGAGGTTATGAGTCTGGAAGCGCTCAAGCAAATGGTGCGATATGGATTAGGAATTGGTGTCATCCCTGCCGCTGCGATCGCTTTCCCTCCGCCAAATACGATCGCTCGCAGTATTTCAGGACTAGATATGAAATTACCAGTTGGTATTGTTTTCCAGTCAGAAGCAAATTTTCCCGGTTCAGTCTTACACACGCTAGTTTCAGATTTGAAAACTGGCTTGAAAAATGCTCATTTGAATCCAACTGACAGGTAAGCCTTCAGATACTTCCTCACCAATGGATTGAGCAGTATAACTTATAATTGTATCGCAGTTGCGGTACAATACCCAATATAATAGAAAAATACCGCCGATCGCTAATGTATTTCACCAAAAGTAGCAGTAATCCAGACAGCAATGGCTGGCGATAGATGAGCATTCAACCAAATAGTCATGCGGCTAAAACGGGATGGTCGAGTTTGCAGACTGCAGAGAGAAGCCCAGCTTTGAGATCGTCAACTTCCAAGTCTGGCAATTCTTCTAGAATTTGCTCAAAACTCAAACCAGCAGCTAGCAACTCTAGGATATCGATGACTCGAATCCGCATTCCCAGGATGCAGGGACGATCGCCACATTGTCTTGGGTTCACCGTGATTCTGTCAAACAGATAAGCAACGGATGCTGGCATTGTTTGAAACCTTTGTCTCTAGCTTACCTCATTTATTGCTCGAAATTCACACCGCGATATAATTCTGCGATCCCACCTCGATAAAGCGCATCAACTATGTTGCGATCGTTAGTATGAGTTCTTGAGCATTAAACAGTTTACGTTTGGAGGCATTGAGAAATTCGATGCTAACTGGTTCGTCACTTTCGTCATAACTGACAATCACGCCTCCCGGTTCAGAGATAGCATTAGCTGGAAACGCATCACGAAAAATAAAAATCAGAATGTCTGCTTCTGCATCGTATTTAACTTTCATTGGGATTCTCCTGCCAATATCGCTTGACTTGATTTGTCCAGTACAGGGTTAAAATTCGCCTGGTTTTGCCAATTTCAACAAAGGGTACTCTCAGAAGACCATTGCCTCGTTTAATTTGAGCCACCAAAACATCCTCTTCCACGATAATCTGTTGAGGATTGGTGACAGCCGCTTCAACCTCTTCCCTGGTAATTCTCAATCGCTCCTCCCATTGTTGCTGACGCTCCTGGGCGTGTTTTGTCCAAACAATTTGCATATATCCTCATACTCCTGATTCCTCTGTAGGTTCCATTTTGGATTTTGCATTTTTAATTCTAACGCCTCTATAGGGTTTTCATCTATTATAGGTATAGTTAAAATTATAAAATTTATGACCGCAGCAATATCTCTTGACATTGGTACGCTCATTACACGCACTCCCCAACTGCATGGTGGATTTCCCCACATCGTCGGTAAAGGCGTTACCGTTCGCCGCATCGTAACCTGATACAAGCGAGGATAGAATGCTGAAGAGATTTGCGATCGCATCGGACATCTCACCCTCGCCCAAGTCTACGCCGCACTCACCTACTATTATGCCAACACCCAAGAAATTGAAACTGATTTGCTTCATCAAGCAGCAGAAGCCAAGCGTCTTGAAGCTTGGCACAGCAACTTTGGTAAATATGAAATGCTAAAATAATAAATAATAGATCGCCCACCGAAAAATCTACAAGATAAGCACTATCCTCAAACTGGGAAAGAGAAACTGATTTTTACCGGATAAATTTAGGGGGTGTAGGAGGAATATCGGCAATGAAGTAAAGTTTGGTAACAAAATTCAACACTTGTGCTTCTTGAGTAAACTGTAAAGTTCGAGCTCTTAAAACTGCCCTCGGTGAAAAAATACGCTGTTTTTGGCTACCTTCCTGCGTCATTCCCAGCTTTTGTAGCACTTTAGCCGAGGCTATATTCCGCCTGAGACAATTTTCATAAATGCGATCGAGCTTTAATGTTTCAAATATTCAAGACTGATTTAGTGTAATTGATTCGTTTTTTTCTCAAAAATTATGTCTGCTAACACTGCAAAAAATCATTACTTCCGATTGGCATTGTTCTGGGCGTTTCTGGGTAGTTTGGGAAGCTTGGCGGTGTTCCCTTATGCGCTGTCTCTCAATCCGGCAGCTAGTCAATTGCCTGCACCGCTACCTGTTTTGGCGATCGCCTCCGCCCTGCAAACCGGAATTTTTCTAATTCTCCTTTGTTGGATTGGACTTCGCCTCGGTAACTCGATCGGACTTGATACGCCCATAGCTCGTGCTTTGGTATATCGACAGCCTTTCGCGCCAATATCTAAATCAGCCCTTAACACGGCGCTAATTGTAGGCTGCATCGGTGGAATCGTCCTGATAGGATTGAGTTTAGCTTTCCAACCTTGGATGCCGCCAATGGCAACTCGAACAACGCTCGAAATTGACCTCTGGAAACGCATATTAGCTTCCTTCTACGGAGGTATCACCGAAGAACTCTTGTTGCGACTGTTCGCTATGACATTGATTGCGTGGCTACTTTGGAAGATTTGTGAGCGAGACAAACCGCAACCCTCTACATTAATTTTTTGGCTGGCGATCGTGGCGGCTGCAATATTGTTTGGTGTGGGTCATTTGCCTGCGGCTGCGAATGTCTGGGCATTAACCCCGATCGTCATTCTTCGCACCATTACACTCAATGCCCTCTTAGGAATTCCTTTTGGTTTTCTTTACTGGCGTTGGGGATTAGAATACGCTATGTTATCTCATTTTTTGGCCGATTTGGTACTGCACGGAATTGGAGGAAGTTAGCAGGAGATGGAAACAATGCAATGGTACAACGAACCTTTACCAAGAAAAGGGGTCTAAAGCCCCGTCCTTTTAGGACGGCTTTAATTTCCCCAGAACTGTGATAGAGTGTTTTATATCCAGTTCCAAGACGTAAATGTTAGTATTTGAAGCCAAGCTAGAAGGAAAGAGCGAGCAGTACCAGAGGCTAGACGAAGCCATTCGTACTGCTCGCTTTATTCGTAATAGCTGCATCAGGTACTGGATAGATACGAAGGGTGTGAATCGATACGACTTGAGTGCCTACTGTGCGGTGCTTGCCAAAGAATTCCCTTGGGCTGCCAAGCTCAACTCAATGGCAAGGCAAGCTTCCGCAGAGAGAGCTTGGTCATCAATTGCTCGTTTCTACGACAACTGCAAAAAGGCAAAACCGGGAAAGAAAGGATTTCCACGTTTCAAAAAGCATGAAACCCGCGATTCTGTTGAATACAAAACCTGTGGATGGAAGCTTTCAGAAGATCTCAGAAGCATAAACTTTAGCGACGGCTTCAAAGCAGGAAGTTTTAAGTTGTGGGGAACTCGCGACTTGCATTTCTACCAGCGAAGTCAAATCAAACGAGTGCGCGTAGTGCGTCGAGCCGACGGGTACTACGTGCAATTCTGTATTGATGCTGAACGGAATGAACAGCGAGAGCCTACGGGACGAACCATTGGTTTAGACGTAGGATTGACCCATTTCTACACAGACTCGGATGGTAATACCGTCGAGAACCCGCGTCATTTAAGAAAGTCTGAGCGGTCACTCAAAAAGCTTAATCGCAGACTTTCGAGAACCCAGAAAGGTTCTAAGAACAGAGCTAAGGCGCGGAATCGATTAAGCAGAAAACACCTCAAGGTAAGTAGGCGGCGTAAAGACTTTGCTGTGAAATTAGCAAGGTGCGTAGTCCAGTCCAACGACTTGGTAGCCTACGAAGACTTGTCGGTGCGTAACATGGTCAAAAACAAAAAGCTGTCCAAGTCTATAGCAATCCGATTTGAGCCTCACAACACAACGCCCTCTTGTCTTCCTAGACTTCTTGTATAGCAAGACTTTCAGATTTTACAGATATAGAAAATCACTTAGGATTGCTATATATCTGATGCCGCTTGGACAGCTTTTAGGAATTGGATTGAATATTTTGGCAAAGTGTTGGGAGTAGCTACTGTTGCCGTCGCACCGCACTACACTAGCCAAAATTGTTCTAATTGCGAAAAGGTTGTGAAGAAATCGCTAAGTCAAAGAACACATATTTGTCCGCATTGTGGATTTGTTTTAGACCGCGATTGGAATGCTGCGCGAAATATATTAGAACTGGGATTGCGTACCGTGGGGCACACGGGAACCTATAATGCCTCTGGAGACATCGACCTCTGTTTGAGTGAGGAAACTCCTTCAAGTAAGTCGGGTCGCAGAAAGAGGAAGCCCAAACAGTGATGTTTGGAATCACCGTCGCTTTAGCGGGCGTGAGGATGTCAAAATGGCATGAGGATAACGATGTTATCCACATTACCGCCGGCGCAAAGACTGACTTTTGGCGGCAAACTCATTACGGATTCATTCGCCATAACGGCAACTTTTACTACAGTCAAGTGTCAGGCGACTTTACAGCCGAAGTCAAAATTACTGGTTGCTATCGATCGCTCTACGATCAAGCAGGATTGATGGTTAGAGAGAGCAAAAATATCTGGCTCAAGTGCGGCATTGAGTTTGTTGAGGGAGTGCAAAACGTGAGTGCGGTTGTGACACGAGACTATTCCGATTGGTCTGTTATGCCGCTTGAAGTGCCGCCTGTTTCCCTGTGGCTGCGGGTAAAGCGCCGAGCTGAAACGGTGGAAGTGCAATACTCGTTGAATGGGTCAGACTATTCAATGATGCGACTGGCCTATCTAACTGAGTCACCAATCGTTCAAGTTGGGTTAATGTGTGCGGCTCCCCAAGGTGAAGGCTTTGCAGTCAAATTTGAAGGGTTTAAGCATAGTAAGCTGATCTAATGTGGATGGTAAAAAAACCGATTACTGCGCCACTTTATATAAAATTAAAATTAGGGGTGAGTGCTTTTCACTTACCCCAGCCATTTTTTGTGCGTCTTTTAACAAACCAATTGCAGCAAGAAATCGCCACAAAAGAGGCTCAATTGCTACTAGATAGCCTTGTCGATACTCAGCCCCAAAATCGCGAATACTCCCAGCAAATGACCGGCGCTCATGCAAGCCAGAAATGCCGGTACGCTAACATTGTTGAACAAAGACGGGAACGGCAAAGGCATTTTCGGCCCGACGTGGGGATACCAAATTCGGCGGCTGAGAACTAGCAATGCTAAAATATTGCAAACAAACATCACCAGAGGCTTTTGCCAATTTCCTGATGCTGTGTCAGTCACTGTCGATGCTACTACTGCCACTAAATTTGAGTTAATCATTGTTGATGCTCCTATTTTTCATAAACTATCAGAAATGCTCGATGAGATTTCTTGCCAAAAATACAGCAGGGGCGATCGCCTTTACGCAATAAATATCTGTTGGTATCAATATTCACCGCGCCAGCGACAGCGCCCCCACCCATAATCATCGAATCACAGCAAGAAGTCTTTTAATGCCATTCAAAAGTAACGAAAGATACAAAGGGACAAAAGCATACTCGCTGCCATTTGTAACTTTTAGCCTGTCTGGCAGTGGTGGCATTTTCTCACGCTGCCAGACAGGAAACACACCTACTCATTACTGAGCAATGTAGGTAGGCAGAAAGTGGAGAATGTCGCGCAGAACGCTATATCCAGCAGCATCCCAAAGCAAATAAGCTAAGAAACCGATCATCGCTAAGCGACCGTTCCAAAGTTCTGCTTGCGGGTTGAAGCCAAACAAAAAGGCATTCCGATCTTTGCCGTTGTAAGCATTAGCCGTAGGAGGCAGGTTAGTAGGACGAGTTTGGGAGCGTGTCACTTTTGCGATGAGTACAAATACTCATAAATGCTAGGCAGAGGTTTTGAGCTATTTTTGGGCAA
>NZ_JAUBVE010000097.1:0-21549 GCF_036705715.1 Microcoleus sp. AT3-D2
GACATCTCAACTCCTACTTAGATTTACGTCCTCATTATACACAATTTATGATTTACAAATCATTTGCGATCGCTATATACAGATATTATTTGAATTTGTGCAAGGGCTCGGAAAAGCAAGGCACTTATGCCACAGGTAATCAAAAAGCAGCCATACAGCAGTTCTCAATCTTGGTGAGGTATGCCCTATGCCCTATGCCCTATGCCCTATGCCCTATGCCCTATGCCCGCTTATAAAGCGTGCACCTCATGTTACTGAGAAAGGCTATAAGTGCAAATTCTCCATCTCCCCCCGCGCCAGCAATTTATCTGCCTGCAGCTTAGGATGCGGGCGGAAAGTCTAAATCTATACCAAAAGGCAGTTGTCGCTGTTACGATCGAGCTAAAGCGTTTAATCAAACTATGCCCAGCACATCTCCCTTGCCTTTACTCTCAAACTCAAAAAAGCCTCTACCGATCCCTAACAACCTGCGCCAACCTTTACTGGTTTTAGCAGGGGTTATTTCTCTGAGCAGTTCAATTTTAATAGTGACTGTTGCCAACTCCTCGCCAGCAGTGGCTCAAGAAAGTGAGGGATGCTTCATGCGGAGCTCGTCAGGCCGAACCCTCAACCTCAGCCAATCAGTCTGCGGTTTTCTCCCCGAAGAATTGACGCCTACCACTTCGGCGGCGGCAAAGTCGGGAGTGTTTCAGGCAAAAATCAAACGGCGAGAGGCTAATATCCCCGTCATAGAAGTCACGTTTAACGGCAAACAAAAGTTCGAGATGATGGTAGATTCTGGAGCTAGTGGCACAGTAATTACACCAGCAATGGCTAAAGCCTTGGGCGTTGTTCTCCAGGGAACAGTAAAAGCACAAACTCCGAACGGAGTGGCTACTTTTCCCCTCGGTCGCCTGACTTCTATGGAAGCAGGTGGTCTGGCAGTTAACAATGTAGTTGTTGCCATCTCGCCATCCCTAGATATCGGACTGTTGGGTCACGACTTTTTTGGTAATAAAGATGTGACTATTAAGCAAGATGTCATTGAATTTCGATCTCGCTCTTAAAAACAACGAAGAAAGAAGAGGGAAGAAGTAAAGAAAAATTGAAAATTCAATAATTTTTCTTATTGGTTAGTTAAAACAAAAAATTCCTTCTTCCTTCATCCTTCCTCCATCCCTTACATCCGTTACATCCGTTACAAAATCCGTTTCCGAACTTCCTTCTTCCTTCATTTCAAAAACTCAATCAACTGCTGCAACTTCAACCAAGATTCGCCGCTCAATAAAATGTCCTTAGCCATAGAAACTCCTGCTGCGTGAGAACCCATAGGAATTGCACCTCCCACCTGAAAAGCCAAAGACGCATTCAAAGCTACAACATCCATTTGTGCGGGCGTACCTTTGCCTTGCAAAACGTTCCGCAAAATCTCGGCGTTTTCCTCAACATTTCCGCCTTTTAACGAGCCGATCGCACTTGGTGTCAATCCTACCTTTTCCGGGTCTAAAGTAGTGAGTTCGACTTTGCCGTCCGACAAAACCGCCAAATCAGTCACATCACCCAACCCCGCCTCGTCCAATTTTTCTCTGCCGTGAACGACAACAGCTAACTCAGTCCCCAACTCGGCCAAAGCTTGGGCAATAGTTGATACCAGACTAGGATTGAACACCCCGATTACCTGCCCTGTAGGGCGCATAGGATTGACCAGGGGCCCTAATAGGTTAAAAATAGTCCGCACCTTCAAAGTTCGCCGGAGCGACGCTACAGCCTTAAGTGCGGGATGCCACCCAGGCGCAAATAAAAAGGTGATGCCCACGGAGTCTACCGCAGATCTTACCTTCAGGGGATCGGCGTTGAGGTTGACTCCCAGTGCTTCCAACACGTCAGCAGAACCCACTTTGCTCGATGCGGAGCGATTTCCGTGTTTGGCGACTCGAACTTTGCCGGCGGCGGCCACAAAAGCTACAGCAGTGGAAATGTTAAACGTGGATGCGCCGTCGCCGCCTGTGCCGCAAGTATCAATTAATTTGAGATTGGAGATGGAGGATTTGGGATTGACAACGCTCTCCAATTCGCCTGCAAGCGACTGAGAATGCAATACCTGAGCCATTCCTGCCAATTCTTGAGCAGAGATGCCTTTGGCTTGGATGGCCGCTAAAATTGCTCCTGAGAGGACGGGGGGAATAGCTTCTGCTAGCCATCCCTGCATCAAGTCGGCTGCTTGGGCGCGTGAGAGAGATTGTCTGTCTAATAGTTGTTGCAGGAGGGCTGGCCACACAGGAGAATCCGCCGTCTGGGTTGAAGCAGGGGATAACTCTGGCGTTGCTAGTAGAGGAGAATCTGTCATTTATTAGTTTCTAGTCAAATTTAGACCGATCGAGCTTTGCGGCCAAACCGAGAATCGATCGGGATTTTACCAGACTTGCCGACCAAATTTTGCGCGATCGGACCCAGATTTTTGCCAAAATGCCAGCACCGCTACAGAATTTTTCCGCCCGCATTAGCAGAATATGAATTTTTTGATACAACAATTACGCTATTGTTGTGCCAACTTTACAGAGAAACCCCCGATCGTACAACTGCCAGCAGTCTGCTGTATTATCTATCAGCAATAATACTTAACAGTAACTCAGAGCATCCAAAAACCGATAAAAGTTTCCGACAGGAGTTGTGGAAAGCAAAAAATTTTAGACATTAGGAGAACCCCAGATTCATCTGTGGAGTCAACTTTAATCTAAAATCTCAAATCGACTGACTGACAGCAAGGACAGCGAGCATTTAGCTCTTGCAGGCGGGTTAGTTGCTTCGGGTAAGAGTCGATGATACTCTCATCCCAATCCTAAAAATAGGCTCTTGCGGTTGTAGAAGTCGCAGCCTTTTATTGTAAGAACATCCTTGCTACTAACTTATTTCAGGGTATTCAACTGCTAATCTATTCAGGGAGATTTCAAGGAGCGGGTTTGGCTCGAACACCTGCACCGCAGGCCGATCAATGTGCGAATGCGATCATGATAGCCAGTCAAACATCAAATAAATACCGGATTAGCTAAACTTTCCGCAACAATCACTAATAACTAACAGTCCAGTAGGACAGATGAATAAACACACTCGTCTCCGGCTGTGGTACACCATCTTTCAACCTAACTAACGGCTCAAATTTAACAGGCGGTAGAGCAAAAATATTCACCTCACACACAAGAGCAGGGTATTCACAAGTGGGAAATCAAAAATTAGGAAATAAAGCCATAGAATGCCTGAATGTCGCGGAGGCACTGCACCAAATGGAAGCAAAATATTATAGTATGTTTGAAAATGCTGTGTCGGGCATTTTTCAAACAACCCAATCCGGTCGCTACATCAGCGCTAACCCAGCTTTGGCTCGCATCTACGGATATAATTCCGCCGCAGAATTGATGGGCTGTCTGACTGATATCAGCGATCAGCTTTACGTCAATCCCGATCGGCGCGATCAGTTTGTTTCTGCTTTGCAAGAACAGGGCATCGTATCGGATTTTGAGTCGCAGATTTATCGCCGAGACGGAACAATAATTTGGATCGCTGAAAATGCGCGGGCTGTCTGCGATGAAGCAGGTAGATTGCTCTACTACGAAGGTTTTGTAGAAGATATCACCCAACGTAAGCAAGCAGAATCTGCACTTCGAGAAAGCGAAGAACGCCTGCGCTTAATAATTGAAGGCGTTAAGGATTACGCTATATTCATGTTAGATCCTGATGGGTATGTAGCTAGCTGGAATTCGGGTGCAGAACGCATTTTTGGATACATATCTCATGAAATAGTCGGCAATCATTCGGAGTGTTTTTTCACTAAAGAAGATATTGAAATCGGCAAGCACAAAGAAAAATTAATCCGGGCAGTGGCAGAAGGTCGATACGAAAATGAAGGCTGGCGGTTTCGCAAAGACGGCTCGCAATTTTGGGCGAATATTATTGTTACTCCTTTGCGTGATGAAAGCGGAGAGTTGCAGGGCTTTTCTCAAGTAATGCAGGATATTACCGAGCCAAAGCGGGCAGCAGAGGAAAAGATGCAGTTGATTGCTTCTTTGCAGGCGTCGGAAAAAAAGTTTCGCACTTTGTATGAATCGACGACTGATGCGGTAATGCTGCTAGACGAAGAGGGTTTTTTGGATTGCAATCCGGCTACTTTAAAGTTATTTGGATGCAGCACTGAATCGGAGTTTTGCGGCAAGCATCCTTCGGAATTCAGCCCGCCGTTGCAACCAAACGGACAAGATTCTATGAGTCTTTATCAAGAGCGAATTAATACGGCTATGCGCTCTGGAAATTGCCGTTTTGACTGGCTGCAATGCCGTTTGGACGGTTCCGAGTTTCCGGCGGAAGTGCTGCTAACTTCTATGGATATCGGCGGCAAAATGGGGCTGCAAGCCGTGGTGCGGGATATCACTTATCGGGTGCAGGCTGAGGAGGCATTGAAGCAGGCTAACGAGGTATTGGAATGCCGGGTTAAAGAGCGGACAAGTCAGTTGGAAGAGGCTATTAAAAAGTTGAGTTTATCGGAAGAAAAGTTTTCTAAGGCTTTTCGGTCGAGTCCAGATCCGATGATTATTACTACTTTTGCGGAGGGTCGTTTTATTGAAGTTAATGATAGTTTTCTGTCGCTGACTGGTTACGATTTAGAAGAAACGACCTGCAATACAGTACCGGGATTAAATATTTGGGTAAGGCCTCAAGACCGACTTGATTTTAGGCAAAGTTTGCACCAACAAGGTGTTGTTCGCAATCAGGAATGCGAGTTTCGGATGAAGTCGGGATCGGTGGTGGTGTGTTTGCTGTCAGCAGAGTTGATTAATTTGGACGGCGAACTCTGTATGCTGGCGGTGATGACGGATATTACCGATCGCAAACACGCCGAAGAAGCCCTGCGGGAAAGTCAGCGGGCTTTGGCGACGCTGATGAGCAATTTGCCGGGAATGGCCTACCGTTTTCGCAACGATGCCGATCGTAGTATGGAGTTTGTCAGCGAAGGTTGCTATCAGTTAGCCGGCTATTCTCCTGAAGAATTTATCGGCACTCGGGAAGTTTCTATCTCGGAATTGACTCACCCGGACGATCGCGATAATTTGTGGAATGCCGTGCAAGTTGCTTTACAAGAAAATCGACCCTATCAGCTAACTTACCGAATTACTTCTAAAAATGGCGAATTAAAATGGGTTTGGGAGCAAGGTTTGGGAGTGTTTTCCGACTCGGGAGAATTGATAGCTTTGGAAGGATTAATTACTGATATTTCCGAGCAGAAACGCAGTGAAGAAGCTTTGCGGCGATCGCAAACAGAGTTAACCCAACAAAAACTTCAACTCGAAAATACTTTGCACGAATTGCAGCAAACTCAAGCTCAATTGATTCACACTGAGAAAATGTCTACTCTCGGTCAAATGGTAGCGGGTGTTGCTCACGAAATTAACAATCCTGTTAGCAGCGTCTGCGGCAATCTCGTCCACGTCGGCCACTATACGGAAGATTTGCTGAATTTGCTCGATATGTACCAGCAGCAATGCCCGCAGCCGTCGGCAGCAATTCAAAATAAAATTAAGGATATCGAATTAGAGTTTCTGCTAGAAGATTTGCCGAAAGCGATGTCTTCGATGCAGGTTGGGGCCGATCGCATTCGGGAAATCGTGCGATCGCTCAGAACTTTCTCCCGCAAAGATGATTCTCAAATGAGCAAAGTTAACCTGCACGAAGGAATTGAAGGAACGTTGCTGATTCTGCAAACTCGTTTGAAAGCCAGAGGAAACTATCCCGAAATTGCGGTAATTAAGGACTATGGAAATTTGCCTTTGGTTGAGTGTTATGCCGGGAAAGTCAATCAGGTATTTATGAATTTGATCGGAAATGCGATCGACGCGATCGAGGAATACAACGAAGGGCGTTCAGTTGCCGAAGTCAAAGCTAACCGCAGCAAGATTAAAATTAGGACAGAAGTGCAAAACTCCAATGCTGTAATTAGGATTTCTGACAACGGCCCCGGTATGCCAGAAGAAGTTTCCCAGCAGTTATTCGAGGCTTTTTTTACCACAAAACCCGCCGACAAAGGCACCGGCTTAGGCCTGTCAATTTCCTACAAAGTTATCCAAGAACATGGTGGCAAACTTAGCTGCGTGTCTGCACTCGGCCACGGAGCAGAATTTATCATAGAATTGCCGATCGAACAAATTAGCGATCGTTGACCGACTGAACCGGGAATTAGATGATACTGAGCGAGACGCGACAGCAGGACTGAACTTAGTCAGGCAGAGGTTATCCATATTTTCTGAAAACGAGATAGTGATGCAGTTTTTTGCTGCATTGAATAATATTATCTTTTTTGTATAAATTAACAAAGGCAGAATTCAGAATCTTGTCGAGCGAATTTCGCGTGATGATGTCCCTGCTGAAGTTGTTCAAGATGCTGGTGAAGATTTGGGATTGATTCTAGGAACGGTGTTAGCGGGACTTAAACAAATTTCAAGTCCAAACAGAGCATCGAACCTGCTATGTGTGGTACAAATATACCATACATTTGAATCTCAATTAGGATTGCTATAACATTTTGCTGATTTCATAGTAAAGCTTACCTTCAAGCGCCATCCTGACAGCTATTGCTCGTTTTAGTTCTCACAGCATCGATATCGCTTTTAATGAAAGATTCTAATTGGGCTATTTCTTTTTCCATATCTTTTTGTGGAAGTTGTAAGTTATTCATTTTTTTTCATGATCGAGTATTGCATATAATTGTACCGTAATCATGATAATGATTTAGGATTGCTATAAAAGGCTAGCTCGTGTGTGTCTTGCATCTTTCTCAATAAGGCTTGAGAAACCGGGTTCCTCTACGAAAAATCCGGAGTTTCAGGTAAGGGCAGTTGCAAGAAACTAGTTTCTGGCTCTGGTGCAAGATGTGAGTAGACACAAAAAAACAAGGTATGTCAACGAATGTTTTGAGCCTAAAATCTTCTTCCCTTCTGCCTTCTGCCCTCTGCCTTGCCTCAACAGTAAATATTAATGCCGACCTACTTAATTATCTCTGTGCAAATTGTCGATCGAACACTGACTTGAGCTTGCTGCGTAATAACCGTTGAATATATAGATGCTTGCCTGGTTTCACCCGAGTCATGGTTCGTATAACCAGATTGTCGGCATCAAAATTTTCTAGTCCTTCAATTCGGGTGGGTTCCAATACTTCTGGGCATTCACTTTGAAGCTGCCGTCCGGCCTCATTAATTAATGCATACACTGCATCCAGATCCAAACCTGGTGGAACTGGAACATCTACCTTGGCATAGCTGTATTGTTTGGAGTAATTGACGATTGAGCCGATTTCTCCGTTGCGGATAATCTGTAACTGTCCGTCTGCGTGACGAACATGAGTAGTACGGAGTTCGATGGCTTCAACTTCTCCCTCCAAAATCCGGTCTTCTCCCTTCCCTACCTCTATGTAGTCACCTACAAGATAGTAGTTTTCAAACAAAATGAAGAAGCCGCAGACAATATCGTTGATTAAGTTTTGTGCCCCAAACCCCACAGCTAAACTGACTATACCTGCTCCAGCCAGAATGGGAGCTGGATTGATGCCGACTAAATTGAGAACAATAATTCCTCCGACAAAATAAGTCAGATACTTTAAGATACTTTTGAAGAGGGGAATGATAGTAAGACGCCGCTGCCGCTGCAAATCGGTAAGATGATCGGTTTTGAGGACTAAATCTTCTAAGATGATATTAGTAATTTCAATAAAGACTCCACACAGGAAATAGAGTCCAATCATCTGGATGATTTGACCTGAATAATTCGTAATCCAAGCGATGGAGTCGATGTCTTGAATAATTAGAGTTGCGATCGCAACATACAAAATGTATTCCAGTGCCTTCTTCAGTCCTGGCATTAAGTGTCGAAAGCGTTCATAGTGACGCAATACATTTTCAGTGCTGGAGTAACGCAAGCTCAGAGCATCCAGCGTGTCGATCAGCACAGACAGCACTTTGATGAGCAACTGCCCTAGAGAAACTGCCAGATAAGCTTTGAGTCCGACTCTGAGATACTGGGTGACGACAGCCGGTGCGTTCAGAAAATCGCTGCAAAAAATCAACGCCAGCAGCCAAGTTCCATTTGATACAACCTTTTTGAGCGAGTTGAAAAATACCTCAACGCTTTCGTCGTTGGCGGTGATCTGATCCGAGCCTTGAGCCAGCACGCTGCCCCGATCCAGCACCTTTAGTAGATAAGGTAGACTGAGCTTGACCAGCAATAGTAGGCTAATGCACTTCAAGAAGGCGATCGCTAGTTGGTTCCAAATTTTGCGGGGAATGCTGCTCAGCAAACCCAGGTAAAAGGACAACAGACTTTTCCCCTGAAAAATCAGCGCCCCATTCACTCCTGCCACCAGCAAACACAGAGCGACGCAGGTCACGAGTAATATGACCGTGATATTTTGTCGCAGGTTCGTGACTTTTGGAGAGTGATTCCGAAACCGGGTTGACTCTAGCGCTTTCAAGCTAAAACCAGCCAGCCAGTTCAAAAACACGAACCCAGCCGCAAGCCCAGCAATGCCGAAAAGGGTAATGGCTATATCTACCACCATGGATAGTTTATGACTTCCAAACATTTGACTTTTTCCTGCTCTAAACTATCTAGACTGGTAGGGAAGTACCCGACTCTGGCAATTCCCTCATATGATTGGGTGAGATAAAAATTATAGAATGAAGGCATCACACAACACAAAACTCCACAATTTGGCGAGGTTGAGTTGCAAGATTTTAATAGTTAGTGAAGGGTTAAAGCTGACGGGGTAACACAGGGAGCTACAAAGCAGACAGAATCAGGGACATAGCCCGTTGACCCCGTTGATACTAAAGCTTAGGCTACAATCAAGTGCTTTGTGATAGTTGTGGGTGCCGAATGTAGGTAGGAACAGGGTGGCAAACAAGTGAGGAGTGAGGAGTTAGAAGCAAATACTCCCCCAAATCACCAGTCCCTAATCCCCTATTCGTCATCGGCAAAGCGGCAAAACAGGAAGTCGAGGGCGTAATTCCCCAGGTCGTAGTATTTCTGGTCTTCCATAATGCGATCGCGTTGGCGCGGACGTTCAAAGGGAATATCCAGTACCTCACCAATGCGGGCAGCGGGGCCATTGGTCATCATGACTAAGCGGTCGGCTAAAAATAGCGCTTCATCGATATCGTGGGTAATCATCAGCACGGTAACCCGGTGTTCCCGCCAAATTTGCAGCAGTTCTTCTTGCAACTCTTCTCGCGTGATGGCATCAAGCGCCCCGAACGGTTCGTCCAAAATCAAGATTTCCGGACGAATGGCTAAGGCACGCGCGATCGCACATTTGTCTGGAAAGTTTTGGGCCTGTCTTTCTATCAGATTAGCAATGTTTTGGCTTATTTTTCTACGATCGTTGATGTAACCTCGTGCGGCTTTCCTGTACTTTTGGCGATCGGCAACACTAATAGCTTCTGCCCAAATAAGCTGTCGCGCATTTAAATTGTATATTCAGGGCGGGCGGGACGCCCACCCCACAAGACTTGAATTTTTTTGACATACAATTTAAATGCAGAACAGCTTAGCCGTTAATTAAGGATTTCCCCACTTCCCACTCACCACTCCCCAAAACCGATTCATGAATGGGATGACAACTGGCTTAGCTAATTGGCACAAAGAATACTTTTACCAAAAAACTACCAGTTTTTGCAATATAACCTATCTTAGTACCATTCGGGTAAAGCGAATTAGAGATTGAGGTTTACTGCCCTGGGGGCTGATTGTTGTCAAAAAAAAGATAGGTCGAGTGCTTCTTTTATTTTGAATCGCGATCGTTTAAAAGAGCGAGCGGGACGATCGGATTCGTTAGCTCGCTGATTAACCGGACGAGATCTAACGAGTAATTCTGATTTCTGATAACTATTTTCGACAAGGACTAAAAGATTGTCGGTGAAAGACAGACACACCGCAGCGTTCCAAAGCCAATTTATGTTTTGCTGTTCCATATCCCTTGTTATTTGTCAAGTCATATTCAGGATACTTAACAGCCATCCGCAGGATTAATTCATCGCGCCAAACTTTCGCCACAATACTAGCAGCAGCAATCTGAATCGATCGCGCATCACCCTTAATCATCGTCTCTTGCTCGATCGACAAATTGGGAATTCTTTGATTCCCGTCAACCAAACACAAATCCGGCTGAACATTCAGCTTAAGAATCGCCCGTTTCATCGCCAACAAAGAAGCCTGCAAAATATTGAGGCGATCGATCTCCCGCACCGAAGCCGCACCAATTTGACAGTCAACCGCCACAGCCCGGATTTTCATAGCTAACCGACTCCGGGCTGCGGCACTCAACTGCTTGCTGTCGCGCACCCCGCAACTTGCTAATTCATCGAGAACTTCGTCGGGCAAAATGCAGGCTGCAGCCACCACCGGCCCGAACAAAGCCCCTCGTCCGACTTCATCCACACCCGCAATTATCAGAGCGTTCGAGGGAGAGGGGGAAAGCGGAAGATGGAAAGATGGGAAGAGAGTAAAAATTTCTACTTCTTCCTTCTTCCTTCTTCTTTCTTGCCTCTTATCTCTTCCCTCTTCCTTCATAACTATTCATCCACAAGGGCAGATGAGCGGCGGCGGCGGCGGCGGTTGATAGCAGGCTCATCGGGTTCGCTTGATTCGATCGGCTCATGGGATTCGATCGGCTCATGGGATTCGATCGGCTCATGGGATTCGATCGGCTCATGGGATTCGATTGGCTCATGAGATTTGATCGGCTCATGGGATTCGATCGGTTCATAGGATTCGTCCATCACACCGCTGGGTTCATCCATCCGATCAAAATCATCAGTTTCGTCGATCAAACTCTCGCCATAAATTTCGGCATCATCATCATCATCATCATCCTCAGAAAAAACAGGCTCAACTACCGACCTTTCTGGATAATAATCCCGTTCCTCAACATTCTGTGCAGGCGCCGTCGGTTCAAATTCAAATTCGAGCTGCTCGAAAGGCGGCTTGTTCGGGGCAGCTCCCGGAAGAGTCACCGAAACGATCGCATTCTTAGGATTTTTCACGCTGCGATCAGTAAGCACCAAAGGAGAAACCCCCATCAGAGCATAAACATCCTGCTCCTCCGCCGTCATTTCCACCGAAATCACCTCTGGAGGCTCCACCATCGGCTTCATCAACTCAGACTTAGCCGGACGCAAGCGATCAAAATCCTCGCGCCTGCCAGCAGCAGCCATATTCACCAGCCCGAAGCCCTCCGAAGCTGCCCGGATGCCGGGGGGTGCCAGATACTCAGAGCGCGTATCCGCGACAGGCGCGCTCGAAGTATTCGGCAGCCGCAACTTGCTACGTACAGGTTCCTCCTCCGCCGGGAGAGCAAAAGGCTCTTCGCCAATCCGGCGGCGGCGGCGGCGTCTAGTTCCGTTCCCCAAATCCTGATAGCTGGGATGGTTGAGCAAGTCCAAAGGCGAGGCGTTACTGCCGGTCTCAAAATCCGAACTTTCGCTCTGACTCTGAGGTTCCCAAGCAGCCCGAGCAGGTTCGGGGGGGCGTTCTTCCCGCACTGGTGCAGGAGTTGCAGCCGCTACAGGCGTCAAGCTGCGGCGTTCCAATCCTTCGGGCAAATTCAACAAAACGCGGTTCGACGTAGCAACAGTGCGCTCGCCCGATTCCCGCACCGCTGCGGCGAAGTCTTCTTCCCCAGGGAGTTGCACCAGATGACCCAACCCGCTGCAAGTAGGGCAACTGTGGCCGAACAACTCGTAAATATTTTGACCTTGGCGCTTGCGGGTGAGTTCTACCAGTCCCAATTCCGACAGTTGAGCGATTTGCGGCCGAGCCTTGTCAGCTTTGAGAGCTTTATTGAAATGTTCCAGCACCTGCAACTGATCGCGGCGGGATTCCATGTCAATAAAGTCAACAATAATCACCCCGGCAATATTCCGTAACCGCAGTTGTCTAGCAATTTCCGTTGCTGCTTCGCAATTTGTCCAGAGTACCGTTTCCCGAGCCGTCGCCGATCGAGTAAACGAGCCCGAGTTGACATCTATAACCGTCAGCGCCTCAGTCGGCTCAATAATCACATAACCACCCGAAGGCAAATCAACCCTTGGTCTGAGGGCTTCTCGAATCGCAGCGTTAACCCGGAAAAATTCTAAAATCGAGGCGCGCTCTCGGTGGTGGTCGATCAAAACTCCCGCAGGAAGTTTACCGCCGTTCCAGCTCATCAACTGCTGCTTCACCCGCTTAATTCCATTTTGCGAGTCCACCACAATCCGATTCACGTCACCGCTGAACATATCTCGCAGCACCCGCTGGATAAAATCGTCATCCCGGTTGAGCAGTGCCGGCGCCCGCGAAGTACCGCCTTCGAGTTGAACGGCTTCCCACTGTTTTTGGAGGACTTCCAAATCTTCCATGATCGCTTCTTCAGTCATCCCTTCAGCTTCGGTGCGTACCAGCAGCCCCATCCCGGCAGGTTTCACCAAAATAGCCAGAGCTCTGAGGCGGTTGCGCTCGGCTTCCGACTTGATCCGCCGCGAGAGATTGACTCCCCTGCCGTAGGGCATCAGTACCAAATAGCGGCCCGGCAGGGTAATGTTGCCTGTCAGGCGGGGGCCTTTGCTGCCCGTCGGTTCTTTCATTACCTGTACCACCACTTTCTGCTGGGGGGTCAGGAGTTCTGTAATTGCTCCTGCCGAGCGTTTAAGACGCAGCGGGCCGAGGTCTGTGACGTGCATAAACCCGTTACGTTCTGGATCGCCAATATTGACGAATGCCGCATCTATCCCAGGGAGTACATTTTCAACAATTCCCAAGTAAATGTCACTGACTTGGTGGCTGCCTGTGGCTACCACAAGTTCTTGGATTTGATCTTCTGAAAATACGGCAGCAATGCGATGCTGCTCTGCTATAACTATCTGCTTTGTCATTCAATTTCCTCAAAAAACTGGCAGCAAGTTAGAGACACTTACGCACTCATAGTGCCTCTGACTTAGACTGTAATTAGTAGTAGCTTGAAGAGTTATTAGCTGTGAGTTGGTGCAGGGTGGAAGGAAAGTTAACTGTTGACCGTTCACTGTTAACTGTTAACTGTTGACTGTTCACTGTTAACTGTTACAGATAAAGTAGTTAAACCCGCCCGTACAGAGTTATGAGTTATGCTCAGCAGATAAATCTGAGAGATAGAAATAAGGAGGCTTTTATCGAGTTACCAATATTGAGATTTGAGTTGACAATTGCGAAATCAATACTCAAAATTCAACACTTACAACTCTTCCTTTGAACGAGCGCGAATAAATTCATTGACACCGTACCAATTTCTTAACACACAACTTAACACTACGAACTGATAACTCCGCTTGCGTGGTGGTAGAGGGCTGGTTTTGAGCGAAAGTAGGTAGGAGTGAAAGCGCCTAGACTTTTGTTGAATTCTTGTGCGATCGCACTCAACATACCCCAGTTTGGCATTCGACTGCAACCTCCGCCCCTGCCAACCCTAAAACCTCGTCAATCGATTTTAGATTTTAGATTTTAGATTTTAGATTTACTCCACAGATAAATCTGGGAGATTGAAATTTAGTCTAAAATCTAAAATTTTGGTTTTCCACGAATTAAGTCGGGGGCTTATCTCCGTTTTTTGACGGGTCAGTCGATTTTAGATTTTAGATTTTAGATTTACTCCACTGATGAATCTGGGAGATTAAACTAGAGTCTAAAATCTAAAATTTTTGGCTTTCCACGAATTAAGTCGGGGGCTTATTTCCGTTTTTTGACGGGTCAGTCGATTTTAGATTTTAGATTTTAGATTTTAGATTTTAGATTTACTCCACTGATGAATCTGGGACATTGAACTAAAGTCTAAAATCTAAAATTTTTGGTTCTTCACGACTTAAGTCGGGGGCTTATCTCCGTTTTTTGACGGGTCAGTCGATTTTAGATTTTAGATTTTAGATTTTAGATTTTAGATTTACTCCACAGATGAATCTGGGAGCTGGAACTTTAATCTAAAGTCTAAAATTTTTGGTTCTCCACGACTTAAGTCGGGGGCTTATCTCCGTTTTTTGACCCGCCAAAAACATTTATTGTTGAATACCCGCTCTGCGGTTTGAACCGTAAAATTTTTGAATAAGCCGACCACCGACAACCAGTCGATCGAAATTAATCGCTAAATTTGGTTCAGACCCCGCTCCGGCGGGTTTGGCGCTAGATTTAGCCCGTGAATGTACAACAAAAAGGCTTAAAGTCTTGAACAGAAGCAAATTGCACCCAGCCCGCGTTGCTGGTTGACGAGGGCGGCGAGCGACTAAAGCGCTCGAGCCACCGCGGCTTCCATAACAAGCGATTATAGCGTGAAACGACACATCCCGATCGAAAGCCGAAGGTGAAATATTCCACCGCGGCTTCCCTATTTTAACCATAACCCAGGATTAGCTGACTACGCTCAACCTGTAGAAGCTGAATTTCCTGCTGGCTGACTTGTTCGAGCATGAACACAATATGTTCTGGCTTTAGCAAGTTGCCATCGCTGCGACAACTGCCGGTAAACCGCAAGACGGCTCTACCTTCGGATGTAGCACCCCTAGCAGATGTGCTGCTGTCGGGTTTGTGCTCTACAAGTTCTAGTTTGTGCAGCCGATCGCGCAAATTGACATCCTTCGTCTTTCCCGACTTAGTAGTATGCACGCGCCAAAAAGCCTCGGTTTCGGCGATCGTCTTGACCCAAGCTTCCCAGTTGGCATCAGGAGCCACGGAGACAGGAGCAGAATTTTCATGGTCTAATTCGCCATTTTCTGTCAGCGAACCCCCTAAAGCCACAGTAATCACGTACTCCGCTGCTTCTAACAACTGGTTAGCAGAAGGATCCTTAAGATCGATCGACTCAACCTTGTAAATCGGAATATTTTCCGGCAGCTTAGCGGCCAACTTTTCCCGAAAACTCTCAATATCGATCGACTCAGTGAGCTCAAAGTCGGCAATTTCCCCAGTGCTGGTAACACCCAGAGGCAGAGCATTTGCCAGAGAAATCCGAGGGTTCGGGTGAAACCCGCCGGTAAACGAAATCGGCAAATCGGCTCTGCGGACTACTCGATCGAACAATCGGATCAAATCCAAATGACCAACCAAAGCCATATCACCCACCTTCCCGAACCAAACCCGCAAACGCTGTTTCCGCTCCGTATTCGGGACAAACTCCCCAACAAACTCAGGAATTGGCAGCGCATCCACAACCACATTGTGTCCGAAATCGGTGCCGCAAACTCCGCAGCGCGAACACCCTTCAAAGGAACAGTCGGGAACCGTCGCTGCTTCTAAAGCCTTTTGCAAGTCTATTTTCAGCCAATTTTTGTCGATTCCCGTATCTAAGTGATCCCAAGGCAGGGCCTGATCGAGAGAGAGGGGGAGAGAGGGGGAAGGGGAGAGGGGGAGATCCGGAGAATTGGGAAAATCTTCCTTGATTTCTCTTCCTTCTTTCTTATTCCTTATTCCTTCCTTCTCCCTTCTTCCGACGGACATCGCACTGACATCCGTTACATCCGTTACAGAATCTGTTGCCGAACTTCCTTCTTCCTTCTCCTCTTCCTTCTCAAAAAGATTCCACTCGCCGCTTTCGACTTGGCGGTATTTCCAGGTAAGGCCCGACTCATCGATCGCCTGAGTCCAAGCTTTGTAAGCCCGATCCAAGCTTTCCCACCACGCATCCATACCCGCGCCAAGTTCCCAAGCGCGGCGGACTACAGCGGCCAAACGCCGATCGCCCCGTCCGACAAAATCCTCCATTGCCGAAATCCGCACATCAGTGTAATTCACCTTGACACCCCGCATCCCCCGAAACTCTTCCTTCAGGAGTTTTTGCTTGCGGGAAAACTCAGCAGTAGAAACCGAGTGCCACTGAAAAGGAGTGTGAGGCTTAGGCGTAAAATTAGAAATTGTCAAGTTAAAATTCAGTCCCCGCCGACCATTGATCCTGCATTCCCTGTGCAGCCAGCGGACTGTTTCGGCGATGCCCAGAACATCTTCATCAGTTTCCCCAGGCAAACCGATCATAAAATACAGCTTGATTTTATCCCAGCCGCGATCGACCGCAGTTTTGACACCCCGAAGCAATTCTTCGTT
Source organism: Microcoleus sp. AT3-D2 (assembly GCF_036705715.1). Lineage (NCBI taxonomy): Bacteria > Bacillati > Cyanobacteriota > Cyanophyceae > Oscillatoriales > Microcoleaceae > Microcoleus > Microcoleus sp. AT3-D2. The sequence continues at coordinate 16,108 of NZ_JAUBVE010000097.1, forward strand.
GGTCAAACCTTTGTTAACAATGTCGCGCATCCGCTGAGTACCAGCTTCCGGGGCAAAAGTCAAACCGCCTTGTCGCGTACCGCCGAGAATGTCGGCAATATTATCGTCAAATCTGTCAACCCGCTGGCTGGGTAGAGACAGAGAAATATTTTTATCTTTCAGGCGATTTTTGATTTCCATGCCGACTGCTGGGAGTGCCAGATAGTCGGAACAACTGAGGGAAAGCAGGGAAAACTCGCTGTGCCCGGTGGCTTGCATCCCCTGTTCTATTGCCTCTACGACTTGCTGCGGTTCGACATCGCGCGCGGGGCGAGTCAGCATTCCCGGCTGACAGAAGCGACAGCCGCGGGTGCATCCCCGGCGGATTTCTACTGTCAGTCTGTCGTGTACTGTCTGGACGTAGGGAACTAGGCCGATCGAATAAGCTGGTATGGGAGTTGCCACGCGGCGCAGAATTCGTTCTGGAACTTGCGGGCGGTTGGGATGAACGGAACCGTCGGCCGCCATATCGTAGAATTGCGGGACGTAGACGCCTGGAATTTGCGCTAAATCCAGCAGCAATGCTTCTCGGCTCAAATTATTAGTTTTGCCTTCTGCCAAAATCAAGCCAATTTCTGGCAGCAACTCTTCTCCATCTCCCAAAGCGATGAAGTCAAAAAAGTCCGCGTAGGGTTCGGGGTTGGAAGTTGCCGTTTGCCCGCCAGCAAAAATCAGCGGCATTTGACCGTTTTGGGGATTGGTCGCTCTTTCTTGCCAAGTTAGGGGAATGCCGGCTAAATCCAGCATTTCCAGAATGTTTGTTGCTCCGAGTTCGTAGCTGAGGCTGAAGCCCAGAATATCAAATTCTGTGAGCGATCGCCTTGATTCTACGGCAAACAGGGGAGTTTTGGTTAATCGCAGTTTTGCTGCCAAGTCGGCGGCGGGCAAATAAGCTCGATCGCACAACTGCCTCGGCAAAGCATTCAAAATGTTGTAAAGGATGATGTGCCCCAGATTGGAAGCACCAACTTCATACACTTCTGGGTAAGTGAGAACCCAGCGCACAGACGCCGCGTCCCAAGGCTTGTGCGTAGCCCCCAATTCATTTCCCAGATAACGAGCAGGCTGATTAATGTCTGCTGTAAGTAATTCTTCGACTTTTACTGCCACGGCTCGACTCGCTAAATATTTGCGACTCTTAAGCAGCCTACCTTAAAATCTGCCAACACGCCAACGACAGTCGTCTGTCTTTTCGGCCATTTAACCGAATTTGCTGTGTTTTGTTGCCTGTTATCGTCGATGAGGAGGTTCTATCAGTGTTGTTTTACGCAGGAGTTTTGGGCATCAAAGCTATCGACATTTTCAAATATCTCAAAAACTCGATCGAGTTGGCTGAGTTCCAGAATCATCTTAATCCCAGGGGATACCGAGCAAAGACTAAACCTGCGCCCCATTTTTTTCGCCTGCTTGAGGCCCGAAACCAATGCCATCAAACCTGCACTGTCAATAAATTTTACTTCGGCCAAATCTACGAGTACCGCTACAATCCCGGGGGCTGCAATTGCTGTCGTTAGTTGTACGTCGAATTCTCCGCAGGTGGCTGCATTCAGGTAGTCTAGGGGTCGGATCACCGTAATTGGTTTATGGGCAAGAAGTGTCTGCATATGTCAAACCTATGATTGCTACGTATTTTCAACTACTGCGCTGGACGGATGTAAGCCTAAACCTACTTGATTACTCTGAGCCTAACTTAAGCTGAGGCAAACTGACCAGTTGTTGCCAGTAGTTTTACTGAATCTTTATTTATTGACTCTTTTTTATGAAGTTTTGCCTAAGATTTGGGGAGGAAACGTAAGCTACTATACTATTTTTTATTTAGGCCTGCAGGTTTAGTCTTGGTAATTCTAAAAATTGCGATCGAATTTGTCCTAACTGTTAGATGAAACAGAACAATGTAATTTAAATCACTTATTAGTTCTGATCTAGATCACCTGTTTACTCGACAGTTCAGAGGAAAATTAAACAGTACGGAGTTCTCCGACTTACTATGCAAGCAACTCATGCTATTCGTCAACTTGTAGAAAAAGCCCTCTACATTAAGCAGTTGACGCCTGACATTGAAAACGAAATCAACTACGAGCTCACCCGTTTGGGGTACATCTCCGATATTGATTATGAGGCTTTAGAGTTATTAATGGATGAAATGGATGCCGGCCGGGTGCAATTGGTATCTAGCCGTCGATAGTGGGAACCGGGCGACCAGTCCACATCCAAAAACCCAAAAATCCTTGCACGGCGGGCAATAGAGACCTGTTAGAAGCATTTACGCCGATCCAATATTTTTCTAATGAAGCATCTCGTTGCTGAACTTGATATGTGAGGAAATAGTGTTAGGGGCGATCGTCCCTGCACCTCATACAATTTTAGATTTTAGATTTTAGATTTTAGATTTTAGATTAAAGAATTGAAGAAGTGGGACTACTGATTATCAGGGTTTGGAACTTATCTACAGTTGCATTCTTTTTGGAAACTGCTATTAGTATCAAAAACTACCAACTTTGAGCAAAATTAAATTGATAACTTTTGGGGCTTGACAAGTTAGCTAGAGTTGTGATTTATACTAAAAAAAACGTTTTTCTGCCGAATTCTCCGATCGCTCGAATGCAGAAAATTGATGTGTAGTTACGACATCCTTCATCGCGGAGTCAATCTAAAATCTAAAATCTAAAATCTAAAATTGTTTGATCGCGCCGCCAAACTTGCCACCACCGCCACCAACTCAGCAGGCTCGATCGGCTTGGGCACGTAAATTTGAAAACCTTGCTGCAGTGCCCGTATCCGTTGCTCTACCCTACCAACCGCCGTGAACGCCAACGCCGGAATTTCCTTGTCCATTATCCCTGATCGAACTTGTTGCAGCAAAGCTTCTCCATCAAGGGCCAGCAGGCCAATATCGATCGCCAACACATTCGGATTCAGCCTTTCAATCGCCTCCAGGGCATCCTTTCCAGAGCTAGCAGTCTCCACCTGGGCCCCGCAATCTTCGAGCACGGTACGGGCAAAATCCAGGGAATCCGCGTCGATATCGACCACCAATACCCGCACTCCAGAAAGATTGGTGCTGACAAAAGACTCCTTTACAGGGGCTCGCGCCTTGCTTTGAGGAATCGCAACCTCACCGAGTGGGGCAACAGAAAATCCGCCGTCGCAATGAAGCTGTTGAATTGGCAATTTCACTAAAAACCTCGAGCCTTCTCCCTTCCCGGCAGATTCGGCTTGCACCGTCCCCCCGTGCATTTCCACAAAATGCCGCACTAGGGCCAAACCCAAACCCAATCCGTTGTACGATCGCCTTGTAGAGCTGTCAGCTTGGCTGAACCGCTCGAAAACGTGCGGCAAAAACTCTTTTGAAATCCCTTGTCCCGTGTCACTAACCTCAATTTCGATACTAGCGGGCGACAAATTTTTACAGCAAGCGGATTCGTCACCGGCAAAAGTCCTCTCCATCTTTCGCACCGCCACCCTCACCTGTCCGCCATCAGGAGTGAACTTAATTGCATTCGACAGCAAATTCCACGCTACCTGCTGCAAGCGACCGGAATCGGCAAAAATCCGCCCGGTACTGGGGTCGAAATCCGTCACCATTTCAATATTTTTGGCGGCAATCGCGGGCGCTAGAGTATCGATCGCAGCCTCAACAGTCGAAATCACATCCACCCACCGCAAATTCAGCGACAGTTTTCCGGTAATAATCTGCGACACGTCCAGCAAATCCTCGATTAGAGTTGCCAGCGAACGTGTATTGCGGTCGATCGTTTCCAGAGCCCGAACAGTCGTTTTTTCGTCAAACTTGCGGTTCCGCAGCAGTTGCGCCCATCCCAGCATCGCATTCAGTGGCGTCCGCAATTCGTGGGACAAAGTTCCTAGAAACTCGTCTTTAATCCGGTTCGCCCGCGCCAATTCCTGGGCTCGATCGTGCAGTTCTCTTTCCAACTGCTTGCCAACCGTTAAATCGAGAATAAAAGCGACAGATTCTTGCCGCTTTTGGGCCAGCAAAACATATCCGATCAACACCGGAATCCGGCTGCCGTCTCTCCTCCAGAATTCCTTTTCGTAGGGAGTGCAAGCCCCCGTTGCTTGTGCCTCTGCCATCCCCTTCTTGTCGAGAGACTGGTACTCCGGCGGCGTGATGTCAATCCAGTTTAATTCCCCGCGCTGCAACTGTTCCCGCGTGTAACCAACTATCCGCAAAAATTCATCGTTGGCCTCGATGATACCGCCGTTCACATCCCCGAAGATAATTCCCATCAAGTTAGCTTCGGCTAACATTCTCAGCTTTTCTTCGCTAGCTTGGAGTGCAGCTTCTGTTTGCTTGCGCTCAGTAATGTCTTGGATGTAACCCGACAAACCAGAATCGGAAGGATAAAAACGCATCTTCAACCACTTATTCCATAACGGTACGAATTCTTCATACTCGACCGTTACCTTTTCTGCTAATGCTTTGCTCGCCATTTTGTAAAACTGTAAATCTACACCACCTGGAAATATATCCCAAATTTTTTTACCAATCAATTCTGCTTTTGATCTGCCTAACAGCTCAATAGCTTGATGGTTGACATAGGTATAGTTCCAATTTAAATCAACAGCGATAAAAGCATCGGTAATGCTTTCGAGAATGTTAGTAATTTTATAGTTTGCCGATTGCAGCGCTTTAGCTGTTTCTTCTGCTTGCAACCTCGCTGCTTGTTCGCGGGACAAAGCTGCCCCGCGTTCTTGTTCTGCCTGTTTTCGATCGCTAATATCGATGTAAGAACCGATGTAACCTGCAAAAGTGCGATCGGGCCTGTACCGGGGTACGCCTGTACCCAAAACCCAGCGGTATTCTCCGTCATAGCGTCTCAGGCGGCATTCGTGCCGATACTCACTGCCAGCGTCGAAGGCTTTTTGGTAAATATCCAGACATTCTGGTAAGTCATCTGGGTGCAAGTTTTCCATCCAACCCATGCCCATTTCTTGCGCCAAAGTTCTACCGGTAAACTCCAGCCAAACTTTATTAAAGTAATCGCCAAGTTGGTCAGTATCCGACATCCAAATCATTACCGGCGCGGTATCTGCCATGATCCGAAATCGAGCTTCACTCTCCTGCTGCTGTGCTTCGGCTTGCTTGCGCTCGTTCCGTTCTTGAACTTCCCGCAGGGCCCGCTCAATCGACGGCACCAGGCGTATCAAACGGCGTTTGAGAACATAATCAGTAGCCCCTCTTTTCAAAGTTTCGATTGCCACTTCCTCGCCCAAAGTAGCCGAAACAAAAATAAACGGCACTCCCGGACAAGTAATGTGGGCAATTTCCAATGCAGCTATCCCGTTAAAACAAGGCAGCATATAATAGACCTCTTGCGAAAGTCTCAGGCGAGCGCTAATTTATCTTCAAAGAAAGTTCATAATTATAAATACCAGCAATCA